>JBIKYW010000022.1:0-14815 GCA_044355055.1 Planctomycetota bacterium
CTAGTTCTTGCCCTGCGTCGCCTGCGCGCATCGAGGAAACGTCGAGGAGAAGGGGAGCGCGCCTTCGCACGGCTGCGTCGACGCGGCACCATCCACGGATCGAACTCGGCACAGGGATCGAAGCCTTGCGGTGCTCGAAGTCGAGTCCATCCGCCCAGGAACGTCCTGCGTCGGACGGGGGCGTGCGTCGACGCTCACCGGCCGCGGGCGACAGGAGACGTTCCCCTTTGCCGCGCGCTCAGGGCTGGATCGTCCAGACGTGCGGCGCGGAGCCGTCGAGCTCCTGCAGTGTCAGGCGACCGAGCACGCCGTCGTGAACCCACGCGTTGGTCGGCACGCCGTCTCGAAGGACCGCCAGGGGGGGCAGCGCATAGCCTTGGAGCGCGACTTCATCCGCTTGTCCGTCGGCGCAGCCGGTCGTGACCGTCAAGGTCGAGATTGCAGAGAGTCCGGCGTCCGCGAGCATCACCTCAACACGCGACAGGTTGACCGTGTTCGTGATCGAGACCGCGTTGCCCGAGCGCTGCACGCTCCAAGTGAACGGGGTGAACACGCCGGGGATCGCCTGCTCGATCTGGAAATGGAAGTAGCGCGCGTTGCAGTCGGCCAGCGTGTCCGCAGAGGTTGGAAGCGTGAGCGAGTGGCCGCGCAGCCAGTTGCAGACGCTCGCCTCGCTCACCGCGTCCCAGGAGTGGCCGGGGTAGTTGACGACCGTCAGGACGTGGCGAGCGGGACTGGCTCCGAGGCCCAGCAAGTGCTGATGGAACAGATCGTTCTGCGTGATCAGGTACGAGATGTCGCCGGTCGTGCGCGTGGTGTGGGTCGCCAAGTGCAGCAGGTTGCGACCGAGGTCGACGCCCGGAAGGACCGCGAGCGACTGCGGGTCGAAGCTGAACACCGAGCCGCGCTGCAGATTCCACGGAGTCGCGGAACCCGGCTGTCCGTTTCCGAAGCGGTCGTCGTAGATCTGCTGGATCTGCACGGCCGACTGCGGGTACGTGTCTTCGTGCGAAAGGATGCCGGACTGATTGAACACCGCGGCGATCATCAGGCCCGTCGGATCGAGCTGACGCGCGGCGTAGTTCATCGCGGCGCCGCCCCCCATCGAGAATCCGACGCCGTACACGCGGGACGTATCGATCGGAAAGCGCACGCGCAGCCACTCGAGCACCGACTCGGTGTGGATGTGGCTGCGAGCATCCGAGAAGTGGGTCTGACCACCGCTCAGCGGCGCGACGCAGTACCAGTTGCGACGGCGAGCCTCGGCGAAGAACGAGGTGTTGAGCAGCGCGTCGTAGTGGTTGACGCCGTACTTGTGGAAGACGACGAGCACGGGCCGCGGCCCGACATTGGTCGTCTCTTGGACGAGGAAGCGCTCCGCGAAGCCCGTGCCGGGCTGAATCGTGACCTCGTAGTAGCGCGGAGTGGCCGGTCCGCTTGGGCCCGCAGCCGTCAGGGTGCTCGTGCCGGGATTCGGCGCTCCGACGGTGCCCGTGAACATGCGCACGCCGACGCCCGCACCGGTGCGCGGACCGCTGCCGAGCGCGAAGGAGAGGTCCGGCCGAGCCTCCCAGCCCTCGCCCGCCGACTCCTCGAGCGTGCGCGCATAGGGCGTCGAGTCTCGCGGGGAGCGCGCTCGCAGGCGCTCCAGAGACGGCAGCCCCTGCGGCAGTGCCGTCTGCGTCGCCAAGACGAGAAAGAGTGCGGGTAGCAAACGGACGCTCCGGGGGAATTCCTCCAGCCAGACGGAAGTCTAGCCCGTACCCAGCTTTTCGGTAGATCGCTCGAGAATCCGCGCCAGGGGGGCCGGAATGGGAAGCCGCTTGCTCCGCCGAACTGGAAGGCCTTGCCGCTCAGAGCCCCCCGGGCAAGGTCTCGAAGACCCCGTGGCACTGCCCTGCGAGGTTGTAGACCGCGAGCCGCTCGGCATCGCAGTCGAGCACCGCCATCCGCGTGTCCCGATCGCTGCTGCCCTCCTCGACGGCCACGTCCCCCACCTCGGTGGCCTCCCCGTGGTCCGCCCCACGGGCCGCGAGGACGCGCAGGGGCCTGCCGGCCGCATCCACGAGCACGAGCGCGGCCCGCGAGCCCCCGAGGGCCACCACCGCGCGTCCGTCGCCGAGCAGCGCCGCGGCCACGGGCTGGGTGCGCTCGCCCGGGTAGGGCTCGACCCGAAAGGAGAAGTGGAACTCGAAGTCTCGAAAAACTTGCACGCGCCCCGCCCCGGCCTCGCAGGCCCAGGTCCACGGCCCGCGCTGGGCGACGCGGGTGAGCCCGTGGAACTGAGCGGCGGGATCCCCGAGCGGTCGCAGCGACTCCAGCAGCACCCCCTCGCGCGTGAAGAGCGTCAGGGCATGACGCCTGATCCCGGAGCGAGCCACGAGCACTCGCAGCGCCTCATCGGTCTCGTGCAACGCAACGTCGCTGGCGCCGACGAGCACTCCGCGCGCATCTTCGAAACCCGCGCTCGCGCCGTGGAAGGCAGCGGTCTCGCGGCCGAAGAGCGAGTGAGCACGCACCGAGCCCGCGAGTCCGTCGACGCTCCAGACCTGCCGATCGGAATCGACGTCGATGCCGCCGAGCGCGATCGACGCGCCGTCGCGGCCCCGGAACGCAAACCCCGGACCGAGCGGTCGACCGTCGAGATCGTAGGCGCGCACGTGCGCCGTCTGCGCATGTCGCGCGACGTAGAGCACGCCTCCACGGAGACAGAGCGAACCCTGATTCACCACTCGCCCCGCACGAAGTCGAGCACGACGAGCTCGGTCGGAGCGCCCATGCGCAGCGGCAGGCCGATCGAGCCCAGCCCGCGGCTCACGAAAACTCGCAGCGACCCCAGCTCGATCCTCAACCCGGGATGTGCGGGCCCCGCGCGCCGCAGCAGTGGAAGATCGAGCTGTGCGCCGTGCGTGTGACCGCATAGAACCGCGAGACAGCGCTCGCGGACGAACGCGAGTGCGCCCTGCGGGTTGTGGCACAGTGCCAGCTCGAAGTCGCCGGGGCGAACGCAAGCGCGCGCGGCTGCGAGATCGACGGTGCGCGCCTCTTCGAGGTCCTCGACGCCGACGACACAGAGCGCGCCGCCTTCCACTTCGATGCGCACGCCCTCGTTGCGCAGAAAACGCATCCCACTCGCGGCCCAGCGCGTCGCGAGCTCGCCTTCGCGTCGACCGCGATAGTCGTGGTTCCCGAATACGCCGAGGATTCCGTGCTTCGCGCGCAGCCTCGCGAGATCCGAGCGCACGAGTTCCGCTTCTTCGGTCCGGTGCGTGATCAAGTCGCCGGTGAGCACCGCGAGGTCGGGCTCGAGCGAGTTCACAAGCTCGACCACCGCGGTGAGGTCTCCTTGACGCACGAACGGGCCAGCGTGGATGTCGCTCAGCTGCACCACGCGAAAGCCGTGCAGACCCTGCGGAAGATCGGGACGCGCGATCCGCTCGCGCCGCACGAGCAGCCCCGGAGGCCGCAGGTGCCGTGCCCGGTAGAGCGCTCGACCGCCGAGCGCAACGCTCACAGCCTCGCAGGTGCGGACCAACGCCCGTCGCACGATGGAGTGACGACGCGCTGCGACGCGCAGGTTGGGGCGCAAGCTCTCCATGAGGTCTCGGGGACGCCCGAGACTGTAGCGGACCGACGACGGCCGTCGCAGCGTCCTAGCGTGCGCCGACGCGTGCGCGCTCACCCGCTCGAAGCACGCGCTCGCCATGGGCGTCGGAAATCACGCAAGAGCCCGAGCGCAACTCGAGGTCCAAGCCCGCGCCATCGCCCACGGCCCGCAACTCGCCCTTTTCGAGCTCGATCACCGCGTGTGCCGTGGTCAGCGTGCGCGTGCCCCGCAAGACGACGGCCCCAGAGTCGAACAACATCCGTTCGAGTCCGCGATCTTCGACACACACGCGCGTGCGGGGCTCGAGCAGCACCTCGTTGCGCGCGCCGAGCGTCAGGCTTGCGGCAGAGTCGTCGCCCGTGACGATCCAATCGCCTCGACGCAGCGGCTGGGGCAGCTTGCTCGCGTCGATGCGCCGCACACCGAGCGAGTACTCGCCTTTGAGTGCCTTCACGTGCGCCTCGACTTCGTTGCTCGAAGTGCGCGTGAGCAGGAGGATCAGCAGCGCAGGCAAGACCAACGTGCGAATCGCGAGCGAGTAGGAACGCCGCGACCGCGGGCTGCGGGCGAGTCGGAGCCGTTCGTTCCGGCGGCGCGCGCGCTCCTGTTCCTCGCGGGCGAGCCGTCGCTCGCGCGCGATGTGCGCGGTGACGCGCAGAGCCTCGCGGTACTCGGCCTCGCACGCGCGGCAAGCGCGCAAGTGTGCGCGCAGCGGCGAGCCCGCCTCGGGCACGAGAGCGCCCTCGCAAGCCCGCGCGAGCTCGGTGCGCAGCTCGGCGCACTCCGGCGTCGCCGCCTCGGGCGCGGACTCCGACGGTTCCTGAAGGGGCTCCACGGGTCGAAGTTTCGACCCGCCCGCACGGCCCCTTGAAGGGCCCTGACGACGCTGGGCGCTCCGCCCCAAGGGCGGGAAGCAGCCGAGCGCGCTAGGCCCCCAGACGCTGCGCCGCCGCGTCCAAGCGGGCCAGCACCGCAGGCCCGCCGAGCAACGCCATGACGTCGAACATGTCGGCACCGTTGACCACGCCACACAGCGCGAGACGCACCGGCTGGAAGAACGCCGGGAGCTTGAGGCCCCGCTCCTGCGCCCAGGCCTTGGCACCGTCGCGCAGTGCCGCAGCGTCGACGCCGCCCGAGACTCGGCCCTCGAGCCAAGCGCGATAGTCGCGCAGCGTCTGCACGGCCGCGGCGTGCTTCTTCACCGCCGCGACGGCGTCGTCCGTCCACACGACGGCATCGTCGGGCTGGAACAAGTACGCGATGCGCGCGGGCAGCTCGCTGTAGATCGCGATGCGCGCCTGCTCGGTCTTCACGACGTCGAGGAACCATGCGCTGCGCCGAGCGAGCTCCTCTGCGCTGCAGAGCCCCGCGTCCACGACGAACGGCGCACAGTGCGCCGCGAGCGTCTCCAAGCTCTCCTTGCGCAAGTACTCGCCCGCCATCCAGCGGAACTTCTCCAGATCGAAGATCGCGCCCGCCTTCTGCACGTCCTTGATGTCGAAGTGCTGCACGAGCTGCTCGACGGAAAACAGCACGCTCGTGCCGTCGAGCGCCCAGCCCTGCAGGCACAGGAAATTGACCACGGCTTCGCGCGGGAAGCCCTTGTCGCGGTAGTCCTGCAGCGCCGTGTCGCCCGTGCGCTTGGAGAGCTTCTTGCCGTCGGTGCCGAGCATCAGCGGCAGGTGTCCGAACTCCGGCATCGGCTTGCCCATCGCCTGATAGAGCAGCACCTGCTTGGGCGTGTTGACGAGATGCTCCTCGCCGCGGAACACGTGCGTGATGCCCATGTCCACGTCGTCGCACACGACGCAGAAGTTGTACGTCGGGCTGCCGTCGGAGCGGACCATCACCCAGTCGTCGACTTCGTCGTGCGAGAAACGCACGTCGCCGCGGATGTGGTCGACGCACACGGTCTCGCCGGGCGGCACGCGGAAGCGGATCACGGCCTTCTCCCCTGCGGCGACGCGCCGCGCCGACACAGCCGGATCGAGCTGCGCGCAGAGCCGATCGTAGACCTGCCGCTCCTTGCGCGACTCTTGCTCGGCGCGCAGGGAATCGAGGCGCTCCGTCGAGCAGAAGCAGTGGTAAGCGTGGCCGCTCGCGAGCAAGCGCGCCGCGACCTCGCGGTACTGCGGGTACTTCTCCGACTGTCGGTACGGACCGCAGGGTCCGCCGATGTCCGGACCTTCGTCCCACTGGATCCCGAGCCAGTGCAGGCCTTCGAGGATCGCGCGCTCAAACTCCTTCGTCGAGCGCTCGGGATCGGTGTCCTCGATGCGCAGCAGGAACTGGCCGCCGTGGCGGCGCGCATAGGCCCAGTTGAAGAGCGCGGTGCGGGCTCCGCCGATGTGGAGCTTGCCGGTGGGGCTGGGAGCGAAGCGGACGCGGACGGGCTTGGACACGGCGGGACCTCGGGCGGGGACGATGCGGGGGAAAGAGGATAGGCGCCGGGCGAGCGAGGGTCCAACGCGGCGCCCGCTGCGCACTTTTGGGCGCGAAAACCGCCCCAGCGGCGACTAGAGTCCATCCATGTCCAGTCCGACCAAGGCCTCCGCCTACAAGCCCGCCCGCTCCGTGACCCTGCGCGTCCCCAAGGTGCTCCTGCACGAGCACCTCGACGGCGGCCTGCGGCCTAAGACGGTGCTCGAGCTCGCGCGCGCGATCGGCTACGAGGGCCTCCCGCACCGCGACGAGGCGCTGCTCGCGGAGTGGTTCCACGCCGGCGCGGCGCGCGGCTCGCTGCCCCTGTACCTCGAGGGCTTCGCCCACACGATCGCCGTGATGCAGTCGGCGGAGGCGCTCGAGCGCGTCGCCTACGAGTACTGCGAGGACATGGCGGCGGACAACGTCGTCTACTCCGAAGTGCGCTTCGCGCCACACTTCCACACCGCGGGTGGGCTCGGTCTCGACGGCGTGATGCGCGCCGTCCTGAAGGGTCTCGAGCGCGGGCAGCGCGACTTCAAGATCGGCGTGGGCTTGATCGTGTGCGCGCTGCGCAACCAGTCGCCCGAGCTCTCGTTCAAGCTGGCCGAGCTCGCCGTCAGCTATCGCGACCAAGGCTGCGTCGGCTTCGACCTCGCCGGCGAAGAGGCCGGGCATCCCGCGAAGGAGCACCTGCGTGCGTTCGAGCACGTCAAGCGCGCCAACTTCTCGATCACGATCCACGCGGGCGAGAGCTTCGGCCCGGAGAGCATCTGGCAGGCGCTGCAGTACTGCGGCGCGCACCGCATCGGACACGGTACGCGGCTCATCGAAGACATCGTGATCTACCAAGGTCAGGTGATCAAAGTCGGCGCGCTCGCCCAGTACGTGCTCGACCACCGCATCCCGATCGAAGTGTGCCTGTCCTCGAACGTGCACACGGGCGCGACACCCTCGATGGCCGAGCACCCGTTCCGCTTCTACATGGACCGCGGCTTCCGCGTGACGCTCAACACCGACAACCGGCTGATGAGCCGCACGACGATGACCGACGAGTACCAGCTCGCCGTCGAGCAGTTCGGCTGCACGCTCGCCGACCTCGAGAAGATTACGATCAACGGCATGAAGAGCGCCTTCGCGCACTACGACGAGCGCGTGAAGTGCATCTTCGAGCGCATCAAGCCCGGGTACGCGGCGCTGCGCGCCGAGCTCGGGCTCGCGCTGTAGAGGAGCTCCGCGCACGACGCTCGCCGTGCGAGCGGAAAGAAGTGCGCGGAAAAAACCTGCGTGCGCGCGGCCGAGCGCCCCGCTCAGGGATAGCTCACCTCGACCACGGTCTTGATGCCGCCGCGGACCCAGAAGTCCCCCTCGACGGTCATGCGACGCGGCGCGGTCGCGGCCACCAAATCCGACAGGATCTTGTTGGTCACGGCCTCGTGGAACGCGCCGAGGTCGCGGTAGCTCCACAGGTACAGCTTGAGGCTCTTCAGCTCGACGCAGCGCTCGTTGGGCACGTAGCGGATGCGGATCGTGGCGAAGTCCGGCTGACCCGTCTTGGGGCACAGGCAGGTGAACTCCGGGCAGTCGAAGCGGATCTCGTAGTCCCGCTCGGGCGCCGGGTTGGGAAAGGTGTCGAGTTGCTTGGAGGGCTGGGTCGACATAGGCGCGAACACTCTACCCACCCCCCGCCCTCGCCGCGCGCCCTCGTTCCCCCGCGGGCCGACTTGGTAGCCTCCGCCGCGGCATCGCTCCCCCACGCGCACCTCCACAAGCCAACCGAAACGTCCCATGGCTCAACCGACGCGCCAGCGAGGGCTCGTGCTCCTCGCGCTGTTCCTCTCCGGCCTCGCCGGCCTCATGCACGAGGTGGTGTGGGCCAAGCTGCTCGCCAACCTGACGGGGAGCACGGCCAAGGCGCACGCGGTGGTCCTCGCCGTGTTCATGGGCGGACTCGCGCTCGGAGCGGTGCTGTTCGGGCGGCGCTCGGACTCGCGCGAACGCCCGCTGCGCGTGTACGTGTGGCTCGAGGTCCTGATCGGCGTCTACTGCATCGCGCTTCCGTTCCTCACCAAGGGCGCGGGCGCGCTCTACGAGGGACTCGCCGCTGCCACGTTCGAGCAACCGGGCCTCAAGCTCGTGCTGCGTCTCGTCCTGTCGCTCGTGGTCGTGCTCGCCCCCGCCGTGATGATGGGCGGAACGCTTCCGGTGCTCGCGCGCTACTTGATCGACGAGGTGGCGCAGACCCGCAAGGCCGTGGCGAGCCTCTACGCGCTCAACAACATCGGAGCCGTGCTCGGCTCCGGCGTCGCCGGTTTCTATCTGCTGCCCGAGCTCGGCATCTGGTCGGCCTTGGGCGTCGCGTCCTCGATGAACTTCGTCGCCGCCGGGCTCGTGTGGCTCGCCGACGCGCGCGGAGCTTCGGAGCCGAAGAACGTTGCGAGCGAGACCGCGCTCGAAGGTCCGCAGTACACCCAAGGGCAGTTCCGCGCCACCTTGTGGGCCCTCGCGCTCTCCGGCTTCGCCGCGATGGGCTACGAGATCGTGTTCTTGCGCGTGATCGGGCTCGGCTTCGGCTCGTCGAACAACTCGTTCACCGTGATGTTGATGTGCTTCATCACGGGCATCGGCATCGGCAGCTGGATCGTGTCGGTGGTCAACGTGAAGCGCCCGCTGTGGTGGCTCGCGGCTTCGCAGGTCGCTGTGCTGCTGTCGTTGCTCGCGATCACGCCTGTGATCGAGCGCCTGCCGTACTTCATCAGCTCGATGCGCACCGACCTGCTCGTCTTCGCCGATCCGACCAGCCCCGTCCCGTCGGGAGAGGTCGAGGGCGGCTACGAGCTCTTCCTCGCGGGTCAGGCGGCGTACTGCTTCCTGATGCTGCTGCTCCCGACGGTGTGCATCGGGTTCGGCTTCCCGCTCGTCAGCCAGATCCAAGCGCGCAGCGCTGCGCAGATCGGCAGCTCGGTCGGCAACACCTACGCGTGGAACACGATCGGCAACGTGCTCGGCGTGATCGTGACGAGCCTCGTTCTGATGCCTTGGATGGGCATGGACGGCGCCTTCCACTTCAACCTCGCGCTCAACGCGCTCGCGATTGCGCTTCTGCTCGTCGCAGCCGCCGACGCCTCGCTCGTGCTGCGCGCGACGGCGGCCGTCGCCACACTCGCCGGAGTGGTCTTCTACGCGACGCGCGGCTTCATCGAAGTGCGCGGCCAGCGCGTCGCGGAGTGGGCGCGCACGATTCGCCAGAGCGAAGGCCACCTGCGCCTGCGTCAGGGCCCGCCCGCGGACGCCGATTCGCTGCTCCTCTCGCGCCACCCCGCCTCGAGCTTCGAGTGGTGGAAGAAGAAGCACCTGCGCGACCCCGATCCCAAGGTCGACGGGTGGGATGACTTCGGCATGTGGGAAGACGCCGACGCTTCGGTGATGGGCGTGCGCAGAGAGCGTCTCGCGGCGATCTACATCAACAGCAAGGGCGACGCCTCGACGGGCCCGCTCGACATGATCACGTTCCTCCTCTCGGGCCACATCCCGATGTTCTTCCTGCCCAAGTCGGCGGAGGACAAGGCCAACGTGATGGTGATCGGCCACGGCTCGGGCGTCACGACCGGCGCGATCTCGCTCTACGACGAAGTCGAGCGCATCGACGTGGTCGAGATCTCGAAGGCCGTGCTCGACGCCGACAAGCTCTTCACCGGCGCGAACCACAACGTGCTCACGAACCCCAAGACGCACGTCTACCTTGACGACGCGCGTACCTTCCTGCGCACGGTGCCCCGCAAGTACGACCTGATCGTGTCGCAGCCCTCGAACCCGTGGATCGCGGGCATCGGAAGCCTGTTCACGGTCGACTTCTTCGAGGACTGCCGCGACCGGCTCGAAAAGGGCGGAATCATGATGGTGTGGTTCCACCACTACGAGCAGTCCAACGAGACGATCCAGCTCATCACGCGCACGATTCACGAGGTTTTCCCGCACGTACAGTGCTTCCTGACCGTCGAGTCCGACACGATCGGCCTCGCCTCGATGGAGCCCCTGCCGGTGGACTTTGCCGCGATGGAAGCGCTCTTCGACCGGCCCGAGATCCGCTCGGACCTCGCGCGCGTCGGCGTCTACAACCTCTCGGGCATGCTGGCGTACCACGGCGCGAACCCGAGCCACTTTGCCGCGCTCGTCGGCGAGGGGCCGCTCAACACCGACGACCATCAGCGTCTCGAGTACCTCGGCGCACGCAACATGTTCCTCGGGCGCAACGCCGACCTGCTCGAAGTCGACTCAGGCTTCGACCTGCAGCCCGACGGACTCACCGACTCGCTCTTCGATCGCTACCTGCTGTGGCGCGAGGCGCAGGGCGAGCCGCTCCACCAGCAAGAGTTCCAAGCCACGCTCGCGAGCGTCGACAACATCCTCACGCGCGAGCACCGCATGGCGAAGTCGCTGCGCTCGCGCGCGCCACGGGCGACCGACACGGGCGCGGCCTCGCGTCCCGCGCGCGGACTCCAAGTCGAGATCGCGCAAATGGGCTTCTCAGAGGCCTTCAACTGGGCGCAGATCGTGCAGTCCACCCAAGGCTTCGAGGCGGCCATCCCCTATCTGGAGCAGGCCGTCCGCAAGGAGCCGACGAACTCGGGCGCGTCGATCGCACTCGCCCAAGCCTACGACCGCGCGGGCCGCAGCGAAGACTGCGTCAACGCGTTGCTCGCGGTGATGAACGCCGGAACCACGCGCACCGACCCCAAGCTCTCGCTCGCCCGTCTCGCGATGGGTGCGGGTCGCATGGACGAGGCTCGCAAGATGCTCGAAGAGCTCGTCGAGTACGAAGAAAACGGCGACGCGCTCTACCTCCTCGGTGAGGTCGTCGGGCGCAGCGGCGACGTCGTTCGAGCCGGCGAGTACTTCCGCCGTGCGATCCTGCGCGACGCCAAGCTGCGCAACTGGCAAGCGGCGATGAACTACACGCAGGTGCTGCGCATGCAGGCCGAGAGCCTTCCGGCGAGCGACTCCGCCGGCAAGCGCAAGCTCCTCGAGGCGGCTCGCTCCGAGATCCGCTACGCGCTCTACCACAACCCGTCGGTCGCCGACCTCACGCAGCAGCTCGCGAGCATCGAGGTCGACCTCGCGCGCCTCGGCAGCGCGAACTGAAGCCGAGCGCACCCTAGAGCGTGGGAAGCGAGACGCTGCGGCGCTCGATGGCGACGCCGTCGACCGTCAGCTCAAGCTGGGCCGCGCGCCCCTGCGCCCGGCTCGGCGCGGGAAAGCGCACGGGGCTGTCGCCGTCTCGCTCTCCCGAGATCCGCAGCACCGCGCCGTCCTCGCAGGCCACCCGCAATCGCCAGCCGTAGCGCGGATCCTCCGCTTCGGAGAGCCCGGACGGAACACGGACGAGGAAGTTGCTCGGTTCGGAGGCCGCTCCCTTGAGCTCGATTTCGCCCTGCAGGAGCGGCTCTGGGAGCGCAGGCAGAAACTCCGCCTGCGCGATGCGGCTCCAACCCGCCGCGGACCAGACCTGTCCGACGCGGCCCGCAGCGAGCCAAGCGGGCTCGGAGCGCAGATCGAACACAGCCTCCGGTGCCTCGCCCAAGTAGGACCAGACACCCACGACGCGACCGTCCTCACCCTCCGAGGTTCCCGCGGCGCGCCACGCGAGCTGCGGCGGAGCACTCGTGTCGCAACCGGCCGCGCCGCGCACCACCAAGGCTCCGGCGGCAAGGGGATCGAGCTCGAGCGCGGGCGAGATCCCGTCGCGGAACCAAGCCGCAGGCAGCGAGGCTTCCGAGGGCTCGAGCACGTTGCGCGGGCGCCAACCGTCGCTCCCACGCAGAAGAAGGCTCAGCCCCCCGCTGCGGGCGACGTCGAGTCGACCGTCGCAGGCCTGAAGCGCGAGGCTCTCGCTGTCGACGCGGGAGAGTCGGGCTCCCGAAGGCGTGCTCTCCGCGAGTGCGCCCTCGGCACAGCGCACGCCGAGTACGACCTCCGGCGAGTCGACGATCCACGCAGAACCTGCGGGAGTCTCCGCGAGCGCGCGCTGCAGGCCCGCGAGCTCGACCCCGGCGCTCCGGTGGGCGATCCCAGCGAAATGCGATAGGACGGCGAGGCCGACGGCGAGCACGAGCGGCGTCACGACGCGCCGCACGCCGGACATCGCGACGCTGCCGAGGCCCAGCCCGACGGAGAGCACCGCTGCCGAGAGCAGCAGCGCCTCCGCGTCGCGCAGGTCCGTCGGCTGCACGCGCACCCCGCGGCCGACGAGCTCGGCCGAGAGCAGCGCAAGGGCCCACAGACCCAAGATGCGGCCCCACAGGCGCGGCGCCGAGCGCGCGGCGACGAGGATCGGCTGGAGCGCCGCGAGCGCGAGCAATCCGGCGAGGGCGAAGCCCAGCGCGCCGAGCACGTGCGTGTTGACCGGAAACAGGAGCGAGCCGAGGCGCTCGAAGAGCGCGGCGATCCCCTGCGCACTGCCCAGAGCTCGGAAGGCGTCCGGTGGCGACAGCTCATCGAGGGCGAGGCTGCGGAGCCACGTGTCGAACAGCACGCAGGCGAGCGAAACCGCGGCGACCGCGAGCGCGGAGCGAATCCTGGTCGCGACGCCGCGCTGACGATGGGCGGACAGGAACTCCGCGGCGGCGAGCCAAGCGGGCAGCGAGAGCGCCAGATCGCTCGAAAGCCCCGCCAGCACGGCGCACAGCGCCGACAGGACGAGCACGCCGGATCGGCGCTCCTGCCGTGCGTGCAGATAGGCCCAGAGGCTGCCCGTCGAAAAACAAAGCGCCATCAGGTCCGCCCGCGCGGTCACGCTCGCGACCGCAGCCAGTGCGACCGGATGAAGCGCGAAGACGAGCGCCGAAGCCCAGCCCGCGGCGCGAGCGAGCTCGCCCCCACTCCACGGGAGCAGCAGCCGCCGCGCGCAGCGACCGAGCGCGAGCGCGGCGAGCAAGAGCCAGAAAAAACTCTCGAGGCGCGCGACCACGGCGGGCACGCGGCCCGCAGTCGCTGCGAGATCGAGGCTCGCGAGCAGGTGCCCCTGCGCGAGCTCTGGGTCGATCAGGCTCCGCGAGGCGCGAGCGCGCTCCAAGAGACCGACCTCTGCGCCGTGGAAGCCCGCTTCGAGCACGGGCCACGCGGCCCAGCTCGCGACGAGCAAGAAGAGCGCTGCGATCAGGAGCCTGCGGGGTTGCTGGGGCATCGCGCTGCCGATTGTAGGGAGCGCGAGCCGCGGAACCACGCCCGCTCGTATGTCGATCGCTCGACTCCCACGCTCGGGCCGCGCATGATCAGCGCCGTGGAAGCTCCTCGCAGCCGCCTGCCGCTCCTACCTGGCGCAGCCCTCCTCGCCCTGCCCGTGCTCCTCGCGCTGGCGTGGACGATGAACTTCCTCGTCGACGACGCCTTCATCTCGTTCCGCTATGCGGACCACCTCGCGTCGGGACATGGCCTCGTCTGGAACATCGGCGAGGCGCCTCCGGTCGAGGGCTTCTCGAACTTCCTCTGGACGCTCGCGTGCGCGGCGATGGAGCTCGCGGAGCTCCCGCCCGAGGTGGGAAGTCGCGTGCTCGGCGTCCTGTGCGCCATCGCATTGCTCGCGCTCGTCGCCCGCGTCGCGCAAGCCCGCTTCGAGAGCGTGTGGACCTCGCGCCTCACCGCGCTGGCCTTCGCGTCGCTCGCCCCCGTCGCGGTGTGGTCGACGGGCGGCCTCGAGACCATGGCCTTCGCGCTGTGCGTGTTCGGCGTCTTCGAGCGGCTGTGCGCCCAGCGCGGCGCCCCCCACGTCCTCGGTGCGTCCGCATGGGCCGCACTCGCGGTCCTCACGCGCGCCGACGGCTTCGTCTGGGTGGCGATGAGTGCGCTCGCCGCGCTCGCAGCGGACCCGAGCCAACGTCGAGCGATGCTGCGCGCTGTAGCCGTCGTAGCGCTCGTGACGTTCGCGACCACCCTCGCCTACCTCGCGTTTCGCTGGAGCTACTTCGAGGCACTCCAGCCCAACACGGCGCGCATCAAAGTCGCGTTCGGCTCGAAGTACCTGCTGCGAGGCGTGCAGTACGTAGCAAGCCTGGTGCTCTGCGTCGCGAGCATTCCGCTCTCGCTCGGGGGCGCTGCGCTGGGCGTGCGACGCGACGGAAGCGGACTCGCACGCAGCGCGCTCGTTTTCTGCGCGAGCGCCTTCGCCTACCTGATCGTCCTCGGCGGCGACTGGATGATGATGTACCGCATGCTCGTGCCCGCGATGCCCTTCGTGGCGCTGGCACTCGGCGCGTGGCTCGCCACGTTCACGAGCGACTCTCGCAGGATCGCTCTCGGCGCCCCGCTCGCCGCGCTCGGCGCGCTGCCGTGCTTCGACCTGCACGCGGTGCCCCTCGCGCTGCGCGAGCGCGCGCACTTTCGCTGGAGCCAGGAGTACCGCACCGAGCACGCCATGTGGGCCAAGGGCGTGGTCGACATCCGCGACTGGATCGAGGTGGGCCGCGCACTCGGGCTCGCGACGGCTCCGGGCGAGTCGATCGTGCTCGGCAACATCGGCGCCTTCGGCTACTACGCGCCGGAGCTCGTCGTGCTCGACACCCACGGTCTCACCAACCGCGAGCCGCTCGCGCCCGTCGATCCCGAGGCGCGGGAGATGCCCGGTCACGACCGCAAGATCGAGCTCGCGGCGTTCGAAAAGTACGCGCCGACGTACTTCAACGCGCGCGTGGTCGATGCGCGCGAGCCGTGGAAGATCCTGCCGAAGAGCTGGCAAGCCCTCGGGGCCGACGGCGCGATCACGGGGCCCAATGAGAGCGCGCTCACTAAGTT
>JBIKYW010000293.1:0-4629 GCA_044355055.1 Planctomycetota bacterium
GACCCGCGGCGCGGCGCTCACGGTCGGCCGTCGGAGAGGAGCTTCACGAGCAACGTGTCTCGGAACTCGCGCAGAAGGCGCTCGTAGGCCGCCACCGCACGCGACCACGACGACGCCGAGCCCGCACGCAGCCCGTCGATCCAGACGCGCGCGGCCTCGGCCTCGCGCTCGAGTTGCGGAAGCGTGCCCGCGGCCTGCGCCCAAACCCGCGCGACTTCGAAGGCCTCGGTTGTGACCCGCACTTCCTCGTCGCTGAGGTTCGAGTTCACGTCCGACTGCAGCATCTCCGCCGTCTCGTCGACGGTTTGCAGCACCGCCGTCATGCGCAGCAGCGCGTCGATGCCCGCTTGTTCCTCGCGGGTGTATTCGCGGTTGAGGCGCTGATGGAAGATCTGGTGCAGATCCGCTGTGCGGGCGCCAAACGAAGACCACGGAACGAGCTCGCTCGTCGCCTCGGCTTTGACGAGGAGCCCCTCGGTCGTGACTCCGACCGCATCGCGGATCGCGCGGCCCTTGGCGCGCGGATCGAAGAAGGACTTGCGTCGCCAGCTTCCGCGCTCGAACTCTGAAGCCAGCGTGGCAAACAGCGAGCGTGCCGGAGCGAGCGCGGCCTGAAGGTCACGGACGGAGCTCTTCGCCGGCTCGGTTGCCACTGCGCCGAGCAGTGCATCGAGCTGAGCCTGCATCTGCGTGAAGTTCAGGGTGCGCAACGCAGCCTCGAATCCGCCACCGCGCAGGGCCGATGACACCGCCCGCGCATCGGACTCCGCCAGCGACTTTGCATAGCGCTCGCGCGCCGCCACTTGGCCGTCGAGTCGCTTCTGGATCGACGCGCGCAGCAGCACGACCTCGCCGAGATCGGGGAGCTCGGCGGGGCCGAGGTCCGCAGGCATCGCGGGGAGGTCGAGCGCGACGATCCAAGGTGCGAGCAGAGCGCTCAATTCCTCGAAGCGCCCCGTGCGCTCGAACTCGCCCGCCTTGGTCGCGTCGTTTCGTGCGCGCTCGAGCGAAGTGGCGAGTGCTGCCGCGAAGATCTGTCGACGGCGAGCGGCGACGTCGGCGTCGCCCGCGAGCCCCGCGGGCAGTTCCTCTGCGAGCATCGCGCGCAGCGCCTCGGACAGGGGCTTGGGAGCCTCGCCAGTTTGACCCGCAAGCTTCACGCGCTCGAGGTACTGGCGCACGGACTGTTCGTACGCACTCGTGGCGGCCGCGTTGCGCAGCGATTCTTCGCGAATGCGCTCCGCCTCGTCGAGCGCGCGTTGCGCAGCCGTGGTGCCGGCGAACTTCTCGGCCACCGCGCGCAGCTCGGCTTGCAGTGCGATGGCGTCGAGTTCACGAGAGACGCGCAGCAGCGCATTCTCGGCTTCGGTCTCGCGCAGCTTGAGCGCCGTGTCATCGTCCGCGGGCGGCTTCGGATCGCCGCGGCCGCTCGCCGAGGTGAACTCGTCTTCGGTCTCGCTCGGCGTGACGTTGGATGGGCTCTGGCTCGTCTTCGTGCGGTCGTCGGGGACTGGCTTGTCGTCGTCTCCACCGAGCAGCAGTGCGGCAACGCCCGCTGCTGCGAGCACTCCGACCACGCCGAGGACGAGCGGGAGCTTCGAGCCCGAGGGCGACGGCGTGGGCGAGGATGGAAGCGGTGCGCCGTGCAGAGTGGCGCTGCGCAAGCGCTCGACTTCCTGCAGCAAGACACCCGCGGAGGCATAGCGCTCCTCGGGCTTTTTCCTGAGCAGCCGATGGATCATCGCCGCGAGCGGCGCGGGCGTGCCGGGGGCGACTTCGTGCAGAGGCTTGGGCTCTTCGAGGAAGTGACCGCGCAAGATGTCGCGCGTGGTGGCGCCCTCGAAGGGCGTGCGACCGCTGATGAGCCGGTAGAGCGTGGCGCCGAGCGAGTAGAGGTCGGAGCGAATGTCGACCTTCTCGCCGCGTGCCTGCTCGGGCGAGATGAAGTGCGGAGTGCCGAAGATCTTCTTGTTGTCGCTCTCGGTCGCCTCGGCTTCGAGGTGCATCGCGAGCCCGAGGTCGGCGAGCTTCGTCGTACCCACCGCGTTCTGCATCAAGTTGGCGGGCTTGATGTCGCGGTGGATGATGCCGCGCAGCTCGGCGTAGACGAGGGCCTTCGAGGCGTCGTTGAGGACCTCGAGGGCTTCCTTCACTCCCAGCTTCCCCTCGCGCGCGACGCGCTGCTCGAGGTTGCCCTTGTCCATGAACTCCATCGCGAGGAAGTGGCGGCCGCCCTCTTCCCAGACGTCGTGCACGGTGACCACGTTGGGGTGGTTCAGGGCCGCCGCGGCGCGGGCTTCGGATTGAAAGCGCTTCACGAAATCCGAGTCCGCAGCGAGGCGCGACGCGAGCACCTTGAGCGCGATGGGGCGGCCGAGGCTCTCCTGCACGGCGAGGTAGACCTCGCCCATGCCGCCGCGTCCGAGGAGCTTCTCGACGCGATAGCCCTTGGCCTGCGGCAGGCGGGACTCGACGCGCGGCGCGGGCTCGGCGGGACTCGCGACCGCAGCCTGAGGCGCGGGAGCGCCGGGGGTGGGCGCGGGCGAGGGCTTGGACGGAGCGCCGGTCCCCGTTGAAGTGGGCGCCGTCGAGGTGGGCGCCGCACTGGGATCGACGACCCGCAGTCGGCGCGAGCCGATGACGATCATGTCGCCCGCCTCGAGCTTGTGCTGCGTCACCTTCTCGCCATTCACGAGCGTCCCGAAGTCGCTGCCGAGGTCCTTGAGCGCCCAGCCCCCGCTCTTCGTGCGACCGATGGCGCAGTGCACCTCGGCGATGCCCTGGCCTTCCAGCACGAGGTCCGCGCGCTTTCCCGAGGAGCCGAGCGTGAGCGTACCTTGTCGCGGCAGCTCGATCGGCGCGCGCGAGTCGCCGACGACTTCCAAGAGCCAGCGGAGCTGCGGTGTCTCGCTCACGGGCGCACCTCCTCCGTGGGGAGCCCTTCGAAGAGCGCCGTGCCGATGCGCACCCAAGTGGCGCCTTCCGCGACCGCCGCCTCGAGATCCGAGCTCATGCCCATCGAGAGTTCGACGCGTCCGGCGAGAAACGCTTCCCGAGGAAGCGCTGCGCCGAGGCGAGCGATCGCCGCGAAGGTACGCCGCGGCGCGGCTTGGGAGGTGAGGTCGAACTCGCGCGCCTCCGGAGCGGGAGCGGCCATGGCCATCAAGCCGCGCAGGCGCAGCGCGGGGAGCGCCGCAGCCAGCTCGACCGCGCCTTGAAGCTCGCTGGGCGCGAAGCCCGTGCGCTCGCCCGAGTCCACGGCTCGCACCTCGAGAAAGACATCGAGGGTCTTGCCGAGCTCGACGGCGAGGCGCGAGAGGGCTTCGAGCAGGCGGGGGGTGTCGACCGAATGCACGACGTCGGCGGACTGCACCGCGCGGCGGGCCTTGTTGCGCTGAAGGTGGCCGATCATGTGCCAGCGCGGCGCAAGACCCTGCTCCGCGAGCGCGGCAGCCTTGGGGCCCAACACGTCGACCCGGTTCTCACCCAAGTCGAGCTGGCCGAGACGAGCGAGCTCGGCCGCGCGGGCCGCCGAAACGCTCTTGGTCACCGCGAGCAGGCGCACGTCGGAGGGCGAGCGGCCCACGGCGTCCGCGGCGCGAGAGATGCGCTCCCGCACGCGTTCCAAGTTGGCACGCAGCAGGGTTTCTACGCTCGCGGGGCGGTCGGGCAGCAAGGTCGGAACCACGGGGGCGAGAAGCGTACCCATCCTGCGCGGTGGAGTCACGACGGCGGGGGCGCGAAGGGCAGCTCGCCTTGACGTTGGCGTGCGGGTCCGAGGGCTTCTGCGCGAGTCTCGGCGGTGCGCCCAGCGCCTGCGCTGAGCTCGAGGCGCAGGCGCCGCCCGGTGGTGGCTTGGACGCGTCGCTCGTGGCAGGGCCTCAGACCGGCGACCCAGACGAGCTCCGCACCCGAGAGCACGAGCGGCACGAGGCGTCGCTCGGCACGCGGGACGCCGCTGTCGGCGAGGAAACGGCGCAGCGCGCGGTGACCGGGACCGCCGAGCGGGTGAAAGCGATCCCCTGCGGCGGGCCAACGCACGCGCAGGACGGGGGACTCGACGCCGAGGTCGAGCTCGACGACGCGCGGATCCCGCGGAATCGCGCGCTCAGGTCCGCCGTCGACCCACGAGGCCGAGATGCGGCGGCCGTCGGGCAGCGTGACGCTGCCGGGAACGGGGAGCCGGTATCCGCCCTCGGGCGCGGCCCAGCGAGCGAGCCAAGGCGGGGCGCGCCTGCGCGCCGCGGGGAGCGCGATGTCGGGCTCCGCGAAGGCCAGCCATGTCTGACGCAATGGAGCGAGCCGCGGTGGTCCGAGCACCTCGAGCGGAGGGTGGAGCTCGACCGACTGAGAGCGCAGACACAGGCTCCAGCCACCCGAGAGGGCGTGGCGCGCGCAGCGGCCCTGCTCGAGATCGGCGAGCACGTTTCCGAGGAGGCGACGACTGGGAGCGCGAGCGGTTCCTTCGACGAGCAGGCGCCAGAGTGCGCGCCGCTGGAGGGCCGAGGGCAGGCGTGCAAGCTGGGAGCGGCGCACCGCTCCACCGAGGGATGCGGAGGCGCCCCGCCGTGTGGCCCGCGTCGAAGGAAGGGGATGCCAAGCGAGGCTCGCGGTGCGCGCGCTCAGGTC
>JBIKYW010000294.1:0-4599 GCA_044355055.1 Planctomycetota bacterium
CGGTGAGCACCGCGCCCATCGCCTCCTTGCCCGTCCAGCCGAGGGCGAGGAACACCGCTGCGGTGCTCGCGATCGTGATCAGCGCCATCGCCGAGACGGGGTTCGAGGACACGCCGATCAAGCCGACGAGGCGCGACGACACGGGGACGAAGAGGAAGCCGAAGAGAGCGACGCCGAGCGCAGCCACGGTGCGTCCGCCGAGGCTGAGATCGCCCGCGAAGAGCCACGGCACAGTGGAGAGCACGATCACGAGCGCCACGAGGCCGACCGCGATCACCCAGCTCGGCAGGTCGCGGTCCGTGCGCTCTTGCCCGACCTCCGCGCTGCCGCCGCGCAAGCCGCGCGCGACCGCCGCGAGCGAAGCGACCATCGTCGGCGCCGTCTTGATCACCGTGAAGAGGCCCGCGCACGTCACGGCGCCTGCTCCGATGAAGATCGTGAACTGGTCCTTGATGGCCTTCGGCCCGATCGCCGCGCCGCCCGCCGCGAGGTGGACCTTCGTGACGAGCGGGAACAGCACGAGCGACGTGATCAGAGCGCCCGAGACCATGACCGCGGCAGCCTTGAAGCCGACGATGTAGCCCACCGCGAGCAGCGCCGGCGCAGCCTTGATTGCGAGCGAAGCGTTAGGGAGCGCGCTGAACGTCGTCGAGAGCTCCTCTGGCAGCAGGTGGAATGCGCCGGTCACGAGCTTGATCGCAGCGCCGAGCGCGATGCCGATGAAGATCCAGCGACCGCCGCTCGAGCTCGCTTCCGTCGCGCGCAGCACCTCGGCGCAGGCGCGCCCCTCGGGGTAGGGGAGCTCGGCGTCCGCCTGCACGATCAAGAGCCGTCGCAGCGGGATCATCGCCAGAATGCCGAGCAGTCCGCCGAAGAAAGCCAGCAGCGCGACTTGATGCACGGGCGGCGTGAAGCCCCACAGGAACAACGCGGGGATCGTGAAGATCGTCCCCGACGCCAGCGACGAGCTCGCGCTGCCGATCGTCTGCGCCATGTTCGCTTCGAGCAGCGTGCCGCCGCGGGGCAGCAGCTTGAACACGGCCGCCGACAGCACGGCGATCGGAATCGAGGTCGAGACCGTGAGGCCCGCCTTCAGGCCGAGGTACGCGTTCGCGGCGCCGAAGAGGCATCCGAACACGACGCCGCACAGCACCGCGCGAAGGGTGAACTCCGCCAAATCCGAGCGCGAGGGGGTTTGCATGTTGGGGGCGGAGTCTAGAGCGCGGGGCGGAAGGCGTCGCGTCCTGCCCTGCGCGCGCGTCGTGCGTCCGTCTCGAAGTGGAGGGGAGCGGCGCGGCGCGCGTCGCGAGCTCGATCGGGAAACTTCTGCGCGCTTCTCGGGCCTCTCCGAGCCTTTGTTTTCAAAATTGCGACGTCCTGAGCGGAGATCGGAAGCCCGCGTCCGAAGAGGCGGGCACCAAGGAGCCCCAACCCATGACCCAGACCTCCGCAGATCGCATTCGCGCGTCCTTTGCCCTCATCGCACCGAAGGCCGCCGACGTGATCGACAGCTTCTATGCGAACCTCTTCGCTGCCGCACCCGCGGTGCGCTCGATGTTCCCGGAAGACATGAAGCAGCAGAAGGCGCATCTGCTCGCGGCGGTGGGGCTCGTGGTCAAGCACGCGGACAACCTCGCCGCCCTGCGCGAGCCGTTGCTCGAGATGGGGCAGCGCCACCTCTCCTACGGTGCCGAGCCTGCGCACTACGCGGCCGTCCGCGAAGTCCTGCTTGCGACGCTCCGTCAGCACGCGGGCGCTGCGTGGACCGAGCAGCTCGACGCGGACTGGCGCGGCGCGATCAACTCCGTCGCCAAGGTGATGATCGAGGGCCAGCTCTCGGTCGCGAACCGCGTGGCCTAGCGCTGCCAGGCGACGTCGTCGGGCCACGGCACTCGGAGGCCGCTCGCCGCGCCGAGCGACATCTGTGCGCGGGTGCGCCGCAGCTCGCTGCCGAGCACGCTCGCGAGCTGGCGCACGCGTTCCGGCTCGCTCGCCGCGAGGTCGTGCTCCTCGCCGAGATCGTGCGCGAGGTCGTAGAGCTCGAATCCGCGATCCGCGTGGCGGTAGATCAGCTTCCAGTCGCCGAGTCGGACGGCGCTGTACGGCCAGATTCCCGGCCCCGGCGTGCCCCAGTAGTGCGGCTGATGCCACACGAGCGCGCGCCGCGGCGCGCTCGCCTCCCCGCGCAGCAGCGGGGTGAGATCGACTCCATCGCGTACGACGCCATCCGAAGGCTGTGCCAAGCCCGCGGCGGAGAGCATCGTGGGGAAGAGGTCCGTGCTGATGACCTGCGCGTCGCTCGCGCCTGGCCGCACGACACCGGGCCAGCGAATCACGAGCGGCACGCGCGTTCCGCCCTCGTAGGCCGAGCCCTTTCCACTGCGTAGCGGCGCGTTGTGCGTGTGAGGCGTGCCGCCGCGCGCATGCGCCGACAGCCCTCCGTTGTCCGACGTGAAGATCACCAGCGTCTCGTCGGCGACTCCGCGTCGTTCGAGCTCGTCGAGCACGGCACCGAGCGCCGCGTCCATCGTCTCGACCATAGTCGCGTACGCGGCTTCGCGCGGATCGAGCCCCGCGTAGTGCTCGACATAGCGCGCGTTCGCTTGGATCGGCGTGTGCACCGAGTACGGCGCGAAGTTCAGGAAGAACCGCTCGCCAGCGTCGAGCGCGCGGCCGACGTGCTCGACGGCCTCGATCGCGAGCGCCTCGTCGAGGTAGATGTCCTTGCCGTGCCACCGTTCCATTCCCGGCACGTCCCAGACGGGGTCTCCCTTGCGTGCCGCGCCGCTGAAGTTCTCCGTTCCGAGGAAGCTACCCGGCGCTCCAGCGCCGTGCCCCGCGACGTTGACATCGAAGCCGAGCGCGCACGGATCGCTGCCTGCGGTCCCGACGGCGCCGAAGTGCGCCTTTCCGACGTGGATCGTGTGATATCCGCCTTGTGCGAGCAGCTCCGGCAGCGTCGTGTCCTCGGGCTGCAGCCCATTCATGTTCCACTGCGGCGGCAAGAGTCCGAGGAACGGCGCCGAAGTGTCGCTGTCTTTGTGCAGCGTCCAGTACGTGATGCGCGAGCGCGCTGGCGTCTGACCGGAGAGGATCGCTGCACGCGTCGGCGTGCACACGGGCGCAGCGGAGTAGGCCTGCGTGAATGCGAGTCCTTCGCGCGCGAGCCGCTCGACGTTGGGCGTGCGAAAGCGTGCGTTCTGCGCCGTGCGCTCTGGCCCGAGCGGGAGCGAGATGTCCTGCCAGCCGAGGTCGTCGACGAGAAACAGGACGATGTTCGGCGTGCTCATGGACGCTTGCGGCGCCGTCGCGCACGCGCAGGCCGCGAGCGCGAGCAGTCCTGCCGCCGAACGCAGCCTGCGCGGGGACATCACTTGCGCGCGAGCAGCCGCTCGATCACTTCGACGAGGTGGTCCTTCCCATCGAACCCGACCTCACAGAGCGCGAGCTTGCCCTGACGGTCGACGTAGTAGTTCGTGGGGAATGCGCCCACGAGCAGCGTCTCGTTCACCTTGTCCGAGCCGAGCACCACCGGCCAAGGCAGCCCCTGCTTCTTCGCGTGCTCGATCTCGCGCTCGCGCTCCTGCTCCTTGTTGAAGCCGATCACGGCGAGGTCGGCCCCGTGCTTGGCGTAGAGCGCCTTGAGGTGGGGGATCTCCTGATTGCACGGTCCGCACCACGAGGCGTAGAAGTTGAACACGACGACTTTGCCGCGCAGCGCAGAGAGCTTGACCTCGTTCCCCGCGAGGTCCTTTCCCACCACGTCGCCGAGCAGTTCGACGGCGTCGCGTCCGATCAGCTTCGCCGCGATTTCCTTGTCGAGGCGCTCCTTTTTGCGCATCTCGCGTACGCGGACGATGCGCTCGACGAGCTGCTGCGCCTCGAACGCGAAGAACGACCCCGAGGTCTCGTAGCGATCCGCGATGGCCTGCGCCTCGCGTTCTTTCGCCGCCATGTCCTCGGCGTTGAACGTGCCGCGCTGCAGCATCAGAAACTCTTCGCGGTCCGCGCGGAGCTGCGCGAGCGCCTTGTCGTCAACCTTGCCGACGCGCGCGAGGCGATACTCGTTGCCGAACTCTCCGACGCGCAGCGGATCCGACGAGAACTCGACCTTCCACGACGCGCTCGACTCGAGGACCGTGCGCGCCGCGGGATCGACGGTGATCGACTCCGTCCAAGTGATCAGGCGCATCGTCGCCACCATCGCGTGCGCGATCGGGAGATCCGTCGCGCGGGCACGCAGGCGCACCACGCCGTCGCCTGCTTCGCTCGACCATTCGCGCGTCGCCGCGTAGTCGAAGTTCGTCGGAAGCACGATGCGCTTCGTCGTGCCCGTCGCGCCCGCTTGCAGCGACAGTCCCGCCGGAGGCAAAGGCAGTCCGCCGATCGCCATCATCGCAGGCGCTCCAGCCATCATTCCCGGCATCATGCCCTTCTGGAGCGGCGCACGCTGGAGATCCGCGCCGAGTTCGATCGTTTCGAAGCGCGAGCTCGCGGGGATCGTCTGCATCTTTCCGGCGCGGAAGCCCGAGCCCTGCAGATAGCGCTGGAACAGCGCAACCTCGGTGTTTCCGTCTGCGTTCGTGCCGAGCACGACCG
>JBIKYW010000295.1:0-4568 GCA_044355055.1 Planctomycetota bacterium
CGGCGCCGAAGCTGAGGTGGGGGTTGGGGCTGCGCGTCGGGTCGAAGCGTTCGGGCTCTGCGAAGCGCTCAGGGTCGCGGTTGGCGGCGGCGAGCAGGAGTCCGACGCGCTCACCCTTCGCGAAGCGACGGCCCGCGAGCTCCATGTCACAGAGCGCAAAGCGCGTGAAGAGGTGCAGCGGCGCGTCGAAGCGCAGCATCTCTTCACAATGCTCCGCTGGCCGCGCCAGAAACTCGCGCGCGGGGTCCCGCGAAGCACGCAGCAGCGCCAGCACGCCGTTTCCAATGGCATGGACGGTGGCTTCGTGGCCCGCGTTGAGCAGCAGGATCGCGGTGGTCACGAGCTCGTCTTCGCTCATGCGCTCGCCCTGCGCATCGCGCGCGTCGACGAGGTGCGAGAGGAAGTCGTCGGCCGGTTCGCGCCGCTTGTGCGCAATGAGCGTGCGCATGTACGCCCTGAATTCCTGCGTGGCGGCGACCGTGCGGCGCTCTACGTCGGGACCGCGGCGCACTTGGTAGATCGCAACCATGTCGTGCGACCACGCGAGCAGCTGCGGAGCCTGTTCACGAGGAACGCCGAGAAAATCGGCGATGACGAGGACCGGAATCGGAGTCGCGTAGCGCTCGAGCAGGTCGAACTCGCCGTCGCGCGGGAGCTCGTCGAGCAGAGCGTGCGCGAGCGCGGCGATGCGCGGACGCAAGTGATCGACGCGCCGCGGGAGGAAGGCCGTGTTCACGAACGAGCGCAGGCGCGTGTGGCGAGGCGGCTCGAGCTCGAGGAGAGAGTGTTCCTCGAAGGCGAGGAACGGCGCCAAAGTGGGTGACGGCGGCGCCCAGCCCAGCTCTTCGCGCGTGGCCACATGCAGGATCTGGCGGCCGAGCCGTCGGTCCCGCAAGGCCGCGTTGACGTCCGCGTGGCGGGTCAGGCACGGGTACCCAAGCTCGTCCCAGTGCACGAGCGGGCCTGCTTCCCGCAGCGCCGCGTAGGCGGGGTACGGGTCCGAGTAGAAGCGCGGATCGCGCGGGTCGATCGAGACGCGGCCTGCGCGGACTTCCAGCGGCATTCGCGCAGGATACGGGGCGTGGCGCCGAGCTCAACGGCAGCCGCACTCATCCGGAACGCCGTCGCTGTCGAGGTCGGAAGACGTCCCGTTCGCGATGTCGAGCGCGTCTTCGATGCCGTTCGCGTTGCAGTCGCGGCCCGCCGCGACGGTGCGAGCCTCCGTCGGCGCGCACTCGCGGGCGGCGAGCGAGATGCAGACGATCAGGGCGGCGAGTGCGAGTGGCAGGTTGCGCGTGCGAGCGGTGTGCATGGCGGGCTCCTTGCGCACCAAGTGAGCCGCGAAGTTTGCGCTGGACAGCTTCTCTCGAATTTCTCGCGCTCAGCGGAAGGGGAGCGGGGCCGCGAAGCGGCGCTCGCGCTCTTCTTCCCAGCGATACAGCTCGCGCGGGCGTCGCGCGCGAGCCGCCGAGGTCGGATCGACAGGCCAGATGTGGGCGCTGCCGTCGGCGCAGCCCGAGATGACCCGCGGCTCACCGTCGTCGCGGCTGAACGCCGAGCAAGTCACCTCGGCAGGGAAATCCGTGCGCCGCGTCACGGGCTCGCCGGTCGTGACCTCGCGCACGTACACGCTGCGGTCGCGCGAGCAGGAGAGCGCGAGGTTCGCGCGCTCGTGGAAGGCTCCGCCGGTGACGGGACCGGTGTGGGTGACGCGATCGACCACGGGCTTTTGGAGTGCGAGATCGAGCGTGCGCACGACGCCGCGTCCTGCGGCGCCCACGGCGAGCAAGAAGCCACCGGTGCGGTCGTAGGCAAGCTCGCGGGCGAGGAAGAGGTCCTTCGCAGGCCGCAGCGGCTCCCTCGAAGTCGTGTCGAAGAAGCGCAAGCGTCCGTCGGCGCACGCGGCGGCCAGCTCCGCACCGTCCGGACGCGCGGCGAGCTCGACGACCTCCGCCGAGCCGCGCGCGCTCGTCCACGTCGCTTCGTGGACAGCCTTGGGTCCGTCGATGTCGAAGAAAACGAGCCTCTGGCCGTCGAGAGCGCAGACGCAGCGGCTCGGACCGGCCCAAGTAAAGGCGCGCACGCCCTGAGCAAGCTCGACGAACCTTGCGCCGTCCCACACGAAGACTCGCCCGTCTTCGCGCCCCAAGAGGAAGCGCTGCGACGCGCCGGGCTCGAAGCGAACTTCCGCGCAGTCGGGGCCTGCATCCGCGAACACGTCCAGCGTGCTCTGGGGAGAGAGCCATCCGGCGCGTCCGTCGCGCAACACGACGAGCGCACGATCATCGGGCGCGAACGTCGCAAACGCGACTTCATCCACCGAGTCACCGGCACGCGCCAGCTCCGCTCCGTGCGGCGGGGCTCCACGCTCGCGTGGACCGCGCGGCGAGTGCCAGATCCGTGCGCTCCCATCGGCGGACAGGGTGAGTGCACGGGAACCGCTCGGTGAAAACTCGGCGCGCACGATCGCGCCCTCGTGACCTTGGAGCGAATAGATGTCCGGTCGGCTCTCGCTCCACCACACCAGCGCAAAGGGTGCGAGGCCGTGCGTGATGACGCGACGACCGTCCGGCGTCCAGCGCGAGCTCACGGGGCGCAGGCGCTCGCTCAGCGTTCGCACGGGAGCGCCGCTCGCGCTCCACATCGCAAGGCCCGGATCACGCGTCGCGGCGAGGATCGCGCCATCGGCGCGCGAGACGTCGAGCGACTGCACGCGGTCGCCGAGAGATGTCTCGAGAACGCTCGCCGTGCGCGAAGCGAGGTCCCAGCGCAGCACGCGCGACGCGTCGCCGGGAGCCTCCGTGCCCACGACGAGCTCGCGACCTCCCGCGGCGAAGCGCACCGTCGAGAGCGGAACGCCGTGCTGCAACGGATCGCCGAGCGCCGCACCGCTGGGGAGCGACCAGAGGCGGACCGTTCCATCGAGCGAAGCCGTAGCGGCGACCGAGCCATCGGGTGAGACGTCGCTGTCGGAGATAGCGTCGGTATGGCCTTCGAGCCGCGCGAGCACGCGCCCGTCGCTCGCGTCGAGCAGAATCGCGTCGTTTGCGCGAAGCGCCGACGCACGAGCCACCTGCGCGCTGCTCGCGATCAGGTAGCGACCTGCGGGATCGGACGCGATGCGGTTGTAGCGCTCGGCCTCGAGCTCGAAGCTCGCGATCACGGAGCCGCTGGCAGCGTCCACCACGCAGCCTCGGCCGTTGCGCGCGAGCGCGACGAAGCGGCGGCTCGCCAATCGCTCGAGACAGACCCAAGGCGCGCCGTAGCCATCCCGACGTGCGAGCGCGCGACCATCCTCGAGCGAATGTATGTGCAACGCGGGCTCGGAACTCGCGAAAACGGCGATCCCGAGCTCCGCATCGGTGCGCACAAACTCGAGCGGCGTCGTCGAGACCGCGAATTCCGCGACGCGCTCGCGACGCTCCAAGTCCCACACGCAGGCGCTCCCGTCGCCCAGCGCGCCTACGACACGTCGCCCGTCTGCCGCGATGTCGAGATCGGCGACGAGCTGGTCCTTCGGCGTCGTCAACACGAGGTCCAGCCAGCACTGCTCCAGCGCTGCGAACAACGCCGAGCGCGTCGCGTAGCTCGGCGCGCGATCCACAGCGCGCAGGCCGAGCGCGAGCGCTGCCGCCGGATCGTCGGCGAGCAGATCCGCCGAGCGCATGGCGAGATAGCGCCCGAGGACGTTGTCGAGCGCCGCATCTTCGCGCTGTCGCGCCTCCAGCTCGCGTTGCAGCGCGGCGCCGCTCGCCTTGAGCGCTGCGGCCTCGCGCTCGAGCGCGTCGCGCTCACGTTGGCCGAGATACACGGCCCCGCCCAGCGCCACCGTCACGGCGGCGAGTGCGACAGCGAGCGCGGGGTGACGCTGCGCCCAGCGTCGCAGCTTGAGGAGCGCGCTCGCGGGCCGTGCACGGATCGGCTCGTACTCGCGGATGCGCCGCAGATCCTCGGCGAAGTCGAGTGCGCTGGCATAACGCCGTGCGAGGTCCTTCTCGAGCGCCGTTTCGAGCACCACCGCCGTGTCCTCGTCGAGGACGCCTCCGCGTCCGCGCGGATTCGGCAGGGGCTCGGTGCGAATCGAGTGCAGGAGCGCTGCGACGGTGTCCGCAAGGAAGGGCCGGTGCAGCGTCAGCGCCTCGTACAGGCTCGCGCCGAGCGACCACACGTCGCTGCGCCGATCGACTCCGTGCGACGAGCCTTCGACCTGCTCCGGCGACATGTACGCGGGCGTGCCGAACACCTCGCCCGAGAGTGTGCGCTCGTGCAGCTCGGCGCGTTCGTCCCGTGCTTGCCCGAAGTCGAGGATCACCGGCTCTCCCGCGCGCGTCACCATCACGTTGCCGGGCTTGATGTCGCGGTGAACCACGCCGGCTTCGTGGGCGGCGTGGAGCGCGCGCGCGGCGCGCTCGAAGAATGCGAGGACACGGCGCAGCTCGACCGGCGTTCGGGGCGGAAGCGGGAGCGGCTCGTCGGCACGCTGTTGTCCCGCGCGAGCCCGCGCGATCACGCTGGCGAGCGTGTCGCCGTCGATGGCGCGCATCGCGATGTACGGCGGATCATGCTCG
>JBIKYW010000296.1:0-4563 GCA_044355055.1 Planctomycetota bacterium
GCTCGGGCACGATCGAGCTTCGCTGCGACGGTCCGTTCGCGAGCGCGGACATTCCGCTCGATGCGCGCAACTTGGCGTGGGCCGGTGCTGCGGCGGTTCTCGACCTCGCTCACGAGCGCGGCGATCGCGCGGCGGGCCTCGAGCTGTGCGTCACCAAGAACGTGCCGAGTCAGGCCGGGCTCGGCGGAGGCAGCGCCGACGCGGCGGCGGCGCTGCACGCCGCGGAGCACGCACTCGGCGTCTCGCTCGATGACGACGTCGCGCACGCCGCGCTCGCGAAGCTCGGCTCCGACTGTGTCTTCTTCCGCGAGGCCCGTTCGAGCGGACACGCGCGCGCGACGGGCCGCGGCGAGCGCATCGCGCCGTTGCCCGCACCGACGAGCGAGCTCTCGATCCTCGTTGCGACTCCGGCGTTCGGCGCGCCGACCGCGGCGGTCTACCGCGCACTCACTGCGCCGCTGCGCGGCGGCGAGCCCGCACGCGAGCCCGCGCCCGAGCTGCTCTCGCTCGCGGCGCGCTCCATCCCGCGCCCGTTCAGCCGCCTCGAATCCGCCGCGCTCGCCGCCATCCCCGAGCTGCGCCCATGGCGCGAGCTCCTCGACCGTGTCGCGCCCGAGCGCTTCACCCTCTCCGGCTCCGGCTCGAGCTTCTTCGCCTTCGAGCCCGCCCCCGACCGCGCCGCCGCGCTCCTCACCACCCTGCGCGCCGCCCTCGCCACCGCGAACCTCCCCGCCCGCGGCCTGTGGCTCACCCGCCCCGCCCGCCACGGCGCCGTGGTAGTTCGCTGACGGCGGCATCTTTCTTCGGCGGCTTCGACGGGGTCCTAGTGTCAAGTTCGATAGTAAAAAAACTTGTCTCGTTGGGGCTGTCGGTCGATACTTCTGGCCATGGCAGGTGACAAACCGAGCGGGGCCCGTAGGCTCGCAACCAGCGCAGAGATCCAGCGGCGAGTTCAGGCGGGAGGCGAACGAGTCTGGTCTTTCGAGGAACTCGCGGGGGCGCGCCCGCTCGCGGCGGCGCAGGCGCTTTCGCGACTGGTCGCGCGGGGCGAGTTGCAGCGGATTCAGCGGGGGCTGTACTACCGCCCGCGTCCCAGCCGCTACGGCGTGAGTCGGCCCGATCCCGGAGTCCTGCTGCGAATTGCGCAGCGCTCGCGGTCGCTTTTCCCGGCAGGAGGGTCGGCTGCTGTCCGGCTGGGATATTCCACTCAGGTGCCTGCGCGGCCCGAACTCTCGACGACGGCCTCCTCGGTCCCGCGCCGTTTGGTCGGTCCGCGTGCGCTCGTGCACGTGAGGCGACCCGCGGCTTGGGCAAGCTTGTCCGAGGAGGAAGGCGCGCTTCTGGAGTTGCTTCGGGAGCGCGCGGCGAGCAGCGAACTATCGGAGGAGCAGACCTTGACGCGCACACTTGGCTTGCTTGGGGTGCCGAGGCGGTTGTCGAGGCTGCTCGAGGCCGCTCGGACCGAACCCCCGCGCGTGCGTGCGTTGCTCGGAGCGCTCGCTGAGACGCTGGGGGCTCGGCCCCGCACACTCGCTTCGCTTCGCGCATCCCTTCATCCACTCTCGCGCTTCGATTTTGGCTGCTTTCGACGCCTTCCGAGCGCGCGCGCGTGGCAGGCCAAGGCTGTCTAGCCGTGCGGCTGTTTCAACAAGCAGACTTCCTCGACGTGCTTCTAGCGGCCGCGGCACACTTCGAGGGTCGAAACCTGACGCCTGCGGCGATCGAGAAGGACTACTACATCACCGAAGCGTTGCGCTGCGTGTCGGAACACGCCGGCGCTCGGATCCTCTTCAAAGGCGGAACGAGCCTCTCCAAAGGTTGGGGCCTGATCGAGCGTTTTTCGGAAGACATCGACCTCTTCCTAGATCCTCTGGCATTCGATCCGCCGCTGGGACGGAACGGCATCGATCGCGAGGTCGCGCGCCTTTGTGCTGCGATTGACGCGCGTGCGGGGTTGCGTCGCGAGCCGGAGCGCTCCTCCAAGTTCGGCGGCGTCGGGCGCAATGAGTTCTATTCCTACGTCCCCAAGCTCGAGCCGCACCCCGATGTTCCTCCGAGGATCCTCCTCGAGGTTGGGACCGCGAGCGGACGCGAGCCTTCTGCGCTTCTGCCGATACGCTCGTACGTGAGTGAATTCCTCGACTCGATCGGGGACTCGTTGGGTGCCCAGGATGAGTCCCCGTTCACCCTGCGGCTGCTCCACTTTCGACGCACGTTCGTCGAGAAGCTGTTCGCGATCCACTCCAAAGTCGAGCTCTATCGGGACACGGGCCGTCCGATCGGTAGCCAAGCGAGGCACTACTACGATCTCTATCAGCTCGGAGGCACCGCGGAGGTTCAGGCCATGCTGCGATCCGAGGAGGCGGACGTGCTGCGGGCCGACTACGACCGCGTGAGTCGCGAGCACTTCGCGCGAGACTACCGCCCGCCGCCGGGCCTGCGGCTGAAGGAGAGCGAGGCGCTGTTTCCGACGGGGGACCTCGACCTCGTGCTCCGGCGCGAGTACGAGCGCCAGTGCCGGACGCTCTGCTTCGGGGCGTTTCCGAGCTGGGATGAGGTCCGAGCGCGGCTCGAATCGCTTCGGCCGTGGCTGTAGGCCCCGCCTTCCGGGCACGGGACGGAGGGGGGCGGGGGATTTCCTGAAAAAAAGGGAACCGTGGGGAAGGGGATCTGCGGATGGGACCTCCCCATGAACATCACCGAGATACGCATCAAGTTGGTTCACGACACGCGGGACAAGCTGCGTGGGTTTGCGAGCATCACGCTGGAGGACGCGCTGGTGATCCGCGACCTCAAGATCATCGAGGGCGGCAAGGGGCTGTTCGTGGCGATGCCGAGCCGCAAGCTGCACGATCGCTGCCCGGGGTGCTCGGGCAAGAACCCGCTGCGCGCGCGCTTTTGCAACGACTGCGGGCGCAAGCTGCGCGACGCGCGCGGGGATGCGGACGATCGCGGTCGCGTGCGGCTGTACGCGGACATCGCGCATCCGATCCATCAGGAGGGGCGCGATCTCGTCCAGCGTTCCGTGGTCGAGGCCTACTGGCGCGAGGTGGAGGCTTCGAAGCAGGAGGGCTATGTCGCGCCGCGCTTCGATGACCTCGACTACCACTTCATGGACGTCGCGCCGAGCGACCCGCAGCGGGTCGAATACGCCGACTGAGCGAGACGAGCCGCGGTTTGCGCCGCACGCTCGCGCTTCTCGCGGCGGCGGCGACGCTGCGTCGGGGCCGGAATCGGCGCGGAGAGCGGGCTAGACTCTGCGCAACCCCATGGCCGTCGTCGTCTCTCACCTTGCGTCCTCGTTCGATGCGCTCGCGCGGCTCGCGCTGCGACAAGTCCCGCTCTCCGACGTGATCGAGCTGCGGCTCGACCGCGTCGGCAACCCCGGTGAGGAGCGGCTGCGCGCGCTGATCCGCGAGCTCAAGAAACCCGTGATCGTCACGGTGCGCGGGCCGGAAGGCTACGGCGAGTTCGCGGGGGGGATCGACGAGCAGCTCGACATCCTGCGCACCGCGGCGCGCGCGGGCGCGATGTTCGTCGACGTCGACGCGGAGCACTCGCTCGAGCTCGGACCGCTCGAAGGCACGAAGTGCCATCGCATCGTCTCGCGCCACGAGCGCGAGGGCACGCCCGAGGACTTGGTCGAGTTCGAAGAGTCCGTGCGCGCGGTGCTGCACGAAGGCGATCTGATCAAGCTCGTCACGCACGCACGCACGACCGAAGAAGGCTTGCGGATGCTGCGACATCTGCGGAGCACGCGCGGCGGCTTGATCGCGTTCTGCAGCGGCGAGCTCGGTACGTTCACGCGCGTCTTGTGCCGCATCTTCGGTTCGGCGTTCACCTACGCGGGTTCCGCGCTGATTCCCGGCGAGCCCGAGCCGCCGCTCACGGCGCCGGGCCAGCTGCGCGTGAACGACCTGCGGGCGCTGTTTCCTCCCGGCGGCATCTCGCCGACGACGTCCGTGTTCGGCGTGGTGGGCGACGTGGTGCGCCACTCGCTCAGCCCGCGCGTGCACGACATGGCGCTCAAGACGGCGCGGCTCGACGCCGTGTACCTCGCGTTCGAGACGCGCGACTTCGCGCGCTTCTTGGAGCTCGCCGACGACGAGTGCTTCCGCGGATTCTCGGTGACGGCTCCGCACAAGCAGGCCGCGTTCCGCGCCGCGCACTCGAAGGACGAGGAGTCGGTCGCTGCGCGCGCATCGAACACGCTCGTGCGCGATCGCAAGGGCTGGCGTGCGAGCAACACCGACGTCGGCGCGGTGCGCGACACGCTGGAGCGCGGGTATCGCTTCCACCGCGAGAAGTCGGGCAAGCCGTTGCTCGCGATGGGCGGTCCGCTCGCGGGTGCGCACGTGCTCGTGCTCGGCGCGGGCGGTGCTGCGCGCGCTGTGGTTCGCGCGGTGAAGCAGGGCGGCGGGCGCGCGACGCTCGCGGGGCGCGACGCGAACAAGGCCGCAGCGGTGTCCAAGGAGCTCGGCTGCGAGGCGATCGCGTGGAGCGCGATTCCTAGCTGCGCGCACGACGTGCTCGTCAACACCACGCCCGTGGGCTCGCTCTCGG
>JBIKYW010000298.1:0-4552 GCA_044355055.1 Planctomycetota bacterium
CTCGCGTCTCCGCGGAAGTCGCAGATGAAGAACGTGTTCGGGTGCGCTCCGCCGAGCGCGGTGCCGGGGTTGTACGCGAGCCCGCTCGGGCCGTCGCAGATGTTCGCGAGCGGCGGCACGATGTACGCGGCCTGCCCCTCGAAGTGCGGCTTCCACAGGCCCTCGTCGTTCCACGGCCCGCGCAGGTTGGGCTCGGTGATCCACTGGTAGGCCTGCCGCCAGCCCGCGTCCATGCCCTCGACCACGTGCACGAGCCGTGCCTTGTCGCCGCCGTCGGAGTTGTTGTCGACGGTCCACAGCTCGCCGTACTCGTCGAACACGAGCTCCTGCGGGTTGCGCAGGCCCGTCGCAAAGATCTCGAGGTTCGAGCCATCGAGGTCGCAGCGCAGCACCGCACCGTTGAACTCGTTGCGCAGCCGCGAGCCGTCGGGCATCGGCACGCTGAAGCCGCGATCGCCGCACGAGAAGTAGAGCTTTCCGTCGGGACCGATGCGCAGCCCGTGCAGGTCGTGGCCGATCAGCGCGAAGCGCACGCCGTAGCCCGTGCTCAAGATGCGCTTCGCATCCGCGATGTGATCTCCATCCGCGTCGGAGAGCTCCCACAGGCTCGGCATGCTGGCCGCGTAGACCTTGCCCTTGTGCTCGAGCACACCGGCGATGATGCCATCGGCCGTCGAGTTGAAGTTGTCGGCGAACACCGCGCTCGCGTCGGCCGTGCCGTCGCCGTCGGTGTCCCCCACCCACTTCACGCGCTCGCGATCCTTCGTGTACGCGCTCTCGAACTTTTCGCCGAGGTGCTTCGCGAGGTACGCGACGCGGTCCTCGACCGTGCGACACGCGAGGTCGTCGTCGAGCCAGTCCATGTGGTCGCGAATGTCGTCGACGCCACTTTTCAGGCGATACGTCTCCGCGACGTACACCTCGCCCTTGTTCGACACGTACATCGCGACCGGATTCGCGAGCAGCGGCTCCGCGGCCCAGAGCTTCACCGAGTAGCCCTCGGGCACCTTCATGCGCGCGATCGCGGCTTCGCCGTCGCCCGAGGCTGGCGCGATGTAGGGCTGGTAGGGCGCATAGGGCCGGTCCGACTCCTGCGGCAGCGCGAGGAGCCACGCGGCGAGGAGCACCGCCGACATCAGGCGAGCTCGCGCTGGATCCGCTCGAGCAGCGCCTTCGTCAGGCGGATGCCCTCGTATTCCTCGTGCACGCTGCCCTCGTACTCGATGCCGACGAATCCCGAGTAACCGGCCGCGAGCACGAGCTGCAGCATGCGGCGATAGTCCGTGTGGACTTCGTCGCCCTTAGCGTTGAACTCGTGGCTCTTCGCGCTGACGGCCTTGGCGTAGGGCATCAACTCCTCGACACCCTTGTAGCGATCGTACGTCTGGCCGTTGCCGAGGTTGAAGTTGCCGAAGTCCGGCAGCGTCCCGACGCGCGGATGGTGCGCGAGCTTCATCACGCCGGCCAACCAATCGCCCTTCGACGAGCTGCCGCCGTGGTTCTCGACGATCACGTTCAAGCCCGTCGAGTCGGCGTAGCACGCGAGAGCGACGAGCGAGTCCGCCGCGCGCTTCTGCTTCTCCGCCTCGTCGCCGCCGCCGCCCGCGTTGACGCGAATCGAGTGGCAGCCCAAGTACGCCGCGCAGTCGAGCCAGCGATGGTGGTTCTCGACGGCCTTCTTGCGCTCCGCCGCATCCTCGTGCGCGAGCTCGCCCTCGCCGTCGATCATGATCAAGAGGCTCTTCACGCCCTCGCCATCGCAGCGCTTCATCAGCTCGTCGAGGTACGCCTTGTCGCGCGCCTTGTCCTTGAAGAACGAGTTCACGTACTCGATCGCCTCGATCCCAAAGTCCGCGCGCGCGACTCGCGGGAAGTCGAGGTTCGTCATCTTGCCGCTGCCGATCGTGCGGTGCAGCGACCACTCCGCGAGCGAGATGTGGAATGGCAGGCCCTTCTTCGAGGGACCCGCGCTGCAGCCGAGTGCGGCGAGGCCTGCGAACCCTGCGGACTTGGCGAGGAATTGACGACGCGATGCGCTCATGAGGGGCTCCTTGGGACGCTGCGGGACGGGGGCTCCCTAGCCTACCGAGAGGCCCGCGTTTTCACCTCAACTCGACCGCGTCCTTCAGACCTTGGAGGGAGCGCTCCAAGGTCGCGCGGTGGACCTGCGTCGCGACGGGGAGCACGACGACGCCGAGGAACTTGGCCACGAGCGAGTCGCCGAGGTCGACGGACTCGCGCCACGTCACGCGACAGCCCCGCTCCGTGTCTTCGAAGCGAAACGAGCCCGGCACGAGGTACTCGTGATCGAATTCGATGAGGTGGACCTGCGAGCGCGTCTCGATTCCGCCGACTTCGGAGTCGCTCGCGATGCACAGTGCTCCGTGGTGCGTCGCGAGGTACTCGATCGAGTCCGGTCCCGCGGATCGAATCTCGATCCGGCCCGCGCCGACTTCCTGCTCGGTGCGGTCGGTCGTGGCCTTCCACTCGTAGATGGCTCCGACTCCGCGCTCGAGGCCCGAGTACGAGCGCTCGACCCCCTGCGCGCGCTCGCGCGCCCAAGCGGACCAGCTTGGCCAGCGGCGCAGATCCTCCACCAGCGCCCGAACCTCGGCAGGCTCCGCAGCGACCTCGAGCGAGACCTCGGTCTCCCACGAGCGCGGAGCCTCGTCGAGCCAGCGGACGGCGAGCACTCCGGCCACGACCATCAACAACGTCAAGATCAGGCACCCGCCGCAGCACCCTACGATCCACTTCTTCATCGTGATCCCCGTAGAAAAGCGCGCGGAGCGCAAGGTTACGGGATCCTCGCGTCAAGCCCGCGCCGCCGCGATCAGGCGCTCGGCGTAGTCGATGCCATCCGGAGTGCGGGAGCCGTGCCACGACAGGTACTCTCCGTCGGCGATCACGAAGCGCTCGCGCGGGAGCCCGGTCGCCTTCGCGAGCTCGTCGGCGTGCTCCATCTTGAACGAGAAGGGCTCCGTCGAGAGAAATACCCGCTCGGGGGCGAGCGCGGCCAGCTCGTCGGTCGTGACCTCGGGATAGCGCTCTGCGCGCGCGCCGAACACGTTGCGGCCGCCCGCCTGCGCGAGCAGCGCATCGACGAACGTGTCGCGGTTCACGCTCATCCACGGCTTGCGCCAAATGAGATAGGCCCAAGTCACCTCGCGCTTGCCGCGCGCCGTGGCACGCACCCGCGCCGAGCGCCCCTCGATGTCGCGCGCGATCGGCTCCGCCGCCGCACCGCGGCCGAGGGCCGCTCCGATCGATCGCACCATCGCCGCCGTGCCGTCGGTATCGCGCGGAAAGCTCGAGTGCACCGCGACGCCCGCGCGAGCGAGCGCCTGAGCATCCTCGATGCGATTTTCCTCTTCGTTCATCAACACGACGTCGGGCGCGAGCTCCGCGATCCGCTCGACGCGGGGATTTTTGGTGCCACCGACCTTCTCGACGCCGCCGACTCGGTCCGCGGGATGGACGCACCACTCGGTGATGCCGACGAGCTCAGGCCCCGCTCCGAGATCGAACACGAGCTCCGTGAGGCTGGGGCAGAGAGAGACGATGCGCATGGGAGTCTTCCGAGGTTGGATGCGGGCCGCTGCGGGCGCTCAAGGCAGCTTGGAGAACTCGAGTTCCAAGGTCGTGCGCTCGGCACGCCACTCGAAGCGTTCCGACTCGAGCCAACTGCCGCCCAACGCGATCGCGCGCACCACACCGAGCGGCAGACGAATGCGCGCGACGCCCCGGTCGTCCGTGGTGGAACGACACTCTCCGCGCTCGCCCTGCTCGCCGACCTCGGCGCCGAGGATCGAGCCCGTGAGCCAAACGACAGTCACGTTGCCCAGCGGCGCGCGCGTGTCTCGGTCGAGGACGAGAACCTCGCGCTCGAACGTCTCGACCTCCATCTGCGCAGAGCGCTGCTCACCCGGGCGCAATGGATCGAAGCCCGAAGCGATCGCACGCCAGCCCGCGGGGTCGGTGTATTCACACTCCAGCAGACCTCCGACCGCCAGCGTGGTCGCACGCGCTTGTCCGAGCAACATCACCCGCGCAATGCACTCGGTTGGCGCGCCGTCTCTGTCGCAAGAGCGCACGCGCACGCAGCCGTGGGTCGCCGCCGCGCCATCGATGCGAACATCGACCAGCACGTCGGCGGGAAAGATGGCGCGCGCGTCGAGCTCGAGAGGCGGGTTCATGCCGCGCGCGATCTCGAACACTCCGAGCGGCCAAGAGTGAACCGCGACCGAGGAACCGTCCATGCTGCCCGCGGAAATGCCGAGCTGCAGCTCGACGCGTCCCACGGGCAGCGCCGTCAGAGCGAAACGTCCGTCCGCATCGAGCGCCGGGCGACCCTCCCAGCCGCCCGCATGCTCGGAGTGCGGCTCGACGGTCACCTCGCCGACGATCAAGCGCGCGTTTTCGAACTTGCGTCCTGCGGGAGCGAGCACGCGGCCCGTCACCGTCCCGTGGGGCGGAATCGCGAGCTCGACGGGCTCGGCCAAAGGGAGCTGCACGGTGCGCGCCGCCGCGAGCCAAGGGCTCCAGCGAGTCT
>JBIKYW010000299.1:0-4550 GCA_044355055.1 Planctomycetota bacterium
CAGCACGACGAGCAGCACGACGATGCGCACGAAGTCGAAGCCGAGCGTGACGAGCCCCGACGTGAACATCTCGTTCAGGTTCTCGATGTCGCTCGTCACGCGCGTCACGAGCGAGCCGGTGGGCCGTTTGTCGAACCAAGCGAGCTCGAGGCGCTGGATGTGACGGAAAACTCGCGAGCGCAGGTCGGCGATCACCGTCTGTCCCGTGCGTCCGAGGTGTGCCACTTCCAAGTAGCGCAGGACCGCCATGAGCCCGCAGCACACGAGGTATGCGGCGGCCCACCACCACAGCTCTCGCACGGGCGCCTGCGGATCGGGCAATGTCGTGCCCGCTTCACGGGCCGCCATCACAGCGGCCACGGGTCCGTCGATCGCCTCGCGCAGAATCCACGGGCCCGCGAGCTCCAAGCCGAAGAGCAGCGCGAGGATGAGGAATGCCCCGGCGAAGAGCTTCCAGTGCGGACGGGTCTCTCGCGCGAGCCGCAGCGCGAGGCGCGAGTCCCAGACCTTGCCGGCGACGAACTCCTCCGGAGCCTCGTCGTCCTCGTCGTGGCGGAGCTTGGCCGCTTTCTTCGGCGAGTGCGGCGTCATAGCCCCGCGAGCTCCTCTTGGGTCTGCTGACGCTTCCAAGTCTCGGCATACCAGCCAGGGCGCGCCACGAGTTCGGCGTGCGTGCCGCGTTGCACGATGCGACCCTCGTCGAGCACGACGATCTGGTCGGCGTGGCGGACGGTGGAGAGACGATGCGCCGCGAGGATCACGGTGCGGCCGTGGCCTGCGCTGCGTAGGTTCCGCACGAGCTCCGACTCCGTCTCCGTGTCGACCGCACTGAGCGAGTCATCGAGCACGAGCACGCGCGGATCGCGGGCCAAGGCGCGCGCGATGCATGTCCGCTGCCGCTGACCGCCCGAGAGTGTGACGCCACGCTCGCCGATGCGCTGCTCGCGTCCCTTCGGGAAGCGCGCGACCTCCTGAGTCATGCAGGCGCGCCGCGCGAGGTCGTCGATCTCCTCGTCCGTGAGCTCGCGCTCGGCTCCGAACGCGACGTTGTTCCGCCAAGAATCGCTGAAGAGGAAGCTGTCCTGCGGAACGTAGCCCAGCGCGCCGCGCAGAGTGGCGAGCGAGAGCCGTCGAATGTCGACCCCATCGAGTCGCAGCTCGCCCTGCGCATCGAAGATGCGCGCCAAGAGGTTCAGCAGCGTGCTCTTTCCCGCGCCCGTCGGTCCGACGACGCCGAGGACGGTGTTGGCGGGGATCGTGATGTCGACGTCCGCGACAGCGGGCGAGCTCGCGCCTGGATACGTGAAGGTGACGCCGCGGAGCTCGAAGCGTCCCTCGACTTCGGCGAGCGGCAGGGGCTGCGCGGGCTCGCGGATCTCTGGCACGGTGTCGAGCAGCTCGGAGACGCGTCGAGCGCTCACCACGCTGCGCGGATAGACGCCCGCCATCCAGCCCAGCGCAATGATCGGCCAGAAGACCTTGGCCGTAAGATCGATGAAGAGGAAGAGATCGCCCGCAGGGAGTGCGCGGTCGATCATCGCGAGACCGCCGACGAGCAGAATCGGCAGCAGCGTGAGGTCCTTGCTCGTATAGGTGATGGCGTGCGTGATGCCTCGCGCGCGCGCGAGTTCGATTTGGTGCGCGAGGTTCTTCTTCGAGCTCTCGTCGAAGCGTGCCGCTTGCTGCTCCTCGCGGGCGTAGCCCTTCACCACGCGCGTCCCCGCGAAGCTCTCCTGCGCGCGTTGACCGATCTCGGAGATCGTCTCCTGAACGGCGAGCGAGTGCCTCTCGAGGCGCGGAGACATCCACCACATACCCGCGCCCATGCACAGGAGCGGCACGACCATCCACAGCGCGATGCTCCAGTCGATCCACAAGAGGTACGCGAGGCTCGCGGGCACCATGACGAGCGCGCCCGCGACATACATGAGTCCGGGGCCGAGGAACATGCGCACGTTCTCGACGTCGCTCGTGAGGCGCGACACGAGATCGCCCGACTTGTTGCGCACGTGGAATGAAGTCGGCAGCGAGACGAGCTTGTCGAACAGGTCTTGCTTGAGCTGCACCTCGACCCAACGCGAGACGCACACGAGCCACCAGCGCTGGAAGAAACGGAACGTGCCGCGTAGGAGCGAGACTCCGAGCAGGATCCAGAAAAGGCCCTGCAGAAACTCGGCATCGGAGCCGTCGCGCAGGCGATTGAGCGCGTCGCGGATGAGCGTGGTGATCCAGATGTCGCCGAGCGAAGCGAGCGGGATGCACGCGAAGCCTGCGAGCAGCGTCCAGCGGTGGCGCAGAAAGCGCCGGAAGAGCCGAGCGAGATCGCGCACGAACTACCTCGCGATCTCCGCGACGGTGCCCAGCTCGTTCACGATGCGCGCGAGCTCGAGGTCGAGTGCGACCTGTCCTTCGCGTGCGGCCGCGCGCAGCGTCGGGAAGGATACCGAGCTGTAGCCGTCCTCGATGTTCGGCGCCCAGAGCACGTTGCGGAACCACTCACGTCCCGCGAGCGAAGGTCGGTTGAGGATGCGATAGAGATCGTGGCTGCCCGCGCGGGAGGTCGCGCGTTCCGCGCACGCCGCGAGTGCCTCGAACGCGCTCGCAAGTCGTTCCGCGCGTTCGCGGCCGCACCACGGCTCGTCTTCGAGCGCGCGGGCACGCGCTGCAAACGAACGAGCGGCCTCCACGGAGTCGAAGGCAGTCGCCGTGTCCGCGAGCTGGGCGAGCAGCTCGGCCAAGAATCGTCCCGCGAGCTCGTGGCCGATCCAGCCCGGATCGAGATGGTCGCGCACCATCGAGTAGTCGTCGAACGAAGCGTGGTATTGGCCGCCGGAGTTGCCGCCGAAGCCCGGCTCGACCACGGGGATGCCGAGGTGGTGTGCGAACACCGCGTGATCCGAGCCCGCGCCCGGAAGTCCGAGCTGCGGAGCGCCGTCTTTGGCGCGCGCGCTCCAGTCCTGCCAGAGGTTCGTGTTCGTTCCGGGGACGGAGAGTCGTTCGGCGGAAGCGCGCAGCATGCGCAACATTCCGGGTGAGCCGCCGCCGCTGAACGCGGTGCCCGCGATGGACGCGTCGCAGTTGACGTAGGCCACGCAGCGTCGCCGCAGCAACTCGGCGTTCGCCTCGCCCCATTCCGTGCTGCCGATCAGTCCGAATTCCTCGGCGTCCCACAGGCCGATCTTCAGCGTCCGCGCGGGCTTCCAGCCGCTTTTCGAGCGCTCGCCGAGCTGCTGCGCGGCGCGGATGAGCGCGACACAGCCGCTCGCGTTGTCGTTGGCACCCCGCACCCACGCGTCGCGATGGCCGCCGGCGATGACGAGCTCGCCCTCGGGCTGTGCGCCGTCGAGCGTCGCGACGACGTTGCGGATCGTGCGGAGCTCGCGCGGAACGTCGAGATCGAGCTCGACTTCGACAGGACCCGGCCCAATGCGCCGCTCGCCGACGGACTGCAGACGTGCGAGCACGAGCTTCGCCTCGCGCGCGCCGATCGGCGTGCATGGGATCTTCGGCAGCTTCGCCTCGAGCTCGTCGAGCGACAGCCGCTCGGTGCGTTCGCCGGGGCGAGGCGAGGGCCCGCGCGGCGTGCTCGGATCTCCCGGCGCGCTCGCGATCGGCAGGATCGAGCCGCGCTGGCCGTCCCAATCAGGCTTCCACGGTCCCTCAGGCCACACCGTCCCTCTCTCGCCGCCGTCGCTCGCGGATTCCGTGAACAGCAAGAGACCGACGCAGCCGTGCTCCGCCGCGAGATCGACCTTCACGCCGCGGTACGCGCGACCGTAGCGCGCGAGGGCGATCGCGCCTCTCACGTCGATCTTCTGCTGCGCGAGCGCCTCGTAGTCCGCGCGCAGTCCGAAGCCGACGTCGACGACCTTCGCGCGGACCTTTCCGCTCGCGGTCCACGCGTTGTAGAGGGGCACGTCGCCGGGCGGGAGCGCATCGGCATCGAAGCGCTCGACGCGAGCTTCGAACGGCTGCTCCACGCCGGCCTTCTCGAACAAGCGCACGGAGATCCGGCGTGGAAGCGAGAGCATCACTTCGCGTTCGTCGATCTCGACGCGCCATCCTGCGGCGGCCAGCGCCTTGGCCGCGACCTTGGCGCCCTGCAGTCCGCCACTCGTGCCGGCGAGGCGCGGCTCGGCAGCGAGCTCGAGCAGCAGGTCGCGCGAGCGCGGCGACTGCGATGCAGCTTGGAGTGCGAACAGCGCGATCGAAATCGAGGCGAACGTCATGGGGCAGCGCGAGGTGCGCAGTTTACCCGCGCGCGAGCGCCGCATGCACGCTCAGCGCGCGTCGGCGATCTCGACTTTGTCGGGCGTCATGCGGTAGAGGCTGGTGACGACCTCGCCGCTCTTCGCTTCGCCGACCTCGAGCGCTCCGAAGATCTCGATGGCGTCGAAGTACGAGTATTCGACGCGCTCGTCGCCCGCGAGCGTCACTTCGACCCATTCGTTCAGGCGCGGCACCATCCCGAAGCAGCAGCCGCCGGGATAGTTCGTGAGCAGGAACGTCTTCACGCCGCTGTTGTCGAAGTCGATCGGTTGCATGTAACC
>JBIKYW010000300.1:0-4536 GCA_044355055.1 Planctomycetota bacterium
CTCACCCTGCCGCCCGTGGGGCAGGAGTTCTTCGGACGCATCTTGCGCATGGCGAAGACGAGTGCAGCCTACGCGAGCCGCACCGACGCCGTAGCGGTTGCAGCGAGCGGTCCCGATGGCAGTTTCGAGTTCACGGGCGTGCGCACGGGCACGTACTACGTGCAGGCCCGCGGCGCGTGGTCGGTTCCCGACAACGTCGTGCGCGCGAAGGTCGTGTCGGTCGAAGACGCACCGCGGCTCGATCTGTTCGTTCGTCGCGGCGGGCGCGTGATCGGACGCGTCGTTCAGCCGGGCGGAAAGCCCATCGCTGGCGTGCAAGTGATGCTCACGCTCGGCCCCGGCAATGCCATCGAGAGTCTGCGCAGCGGCGACATGTGCTTCGCGAAGGCGCGCACGGATGAGTTCGGTGGCTTCATTCTCGCGGGCATTCCCGCGGGCTCGGGCTACGACCTGACCGCCGTGGGAGCGGGGTTCGCGCTCTCGCATGCGCTCGACGTCACGGTGCGCGCCGGCGAGGACACGCTCGCGGTGATCGAGACGCGCGGCGGAGGCGGCGTGGCCGGCCGCGTCGTGACCCGAGCGGGCGACGAGGGTGCTGCCGCGCGTCCCATCGCTGGGGCGCACGTCGCGGTCGTTCCGCGCGGACTGCGCGATCTGCAGTTCGCCGAGGAATTGCTCGAACAGTCCCACGTCGTGACCGCGGCCGACGGCACCTTCCGCATCGAGCACGTACCTCCCGGCGAGTTCGATCTCGTCGGTGTGGCGGACGCACACGTGCCTGCGAAGGGACCTCGCGCGCTCGTAGCCGAGGGCGCCGTCGCACGCACGGAAGACTTCGAGCTGCCGACGGGGCCGATGGTGAGTGGCCGTGTGCTCGACAGCTCCGGCGCGCCGCTCGAGGGCGTCACCGTGCGCTGGAACTCGGTGGACTTCCGCAACTTCGATTTCGACTTCTCTTTCGCGCCGCTTCTCGCGACGGCCGTCGAAGGCTTCGAGTATCCGAAGACGGACGCCGAGGGCCGATTCACGGCGGGCGCGCTCGGCGGCGACGCTCCTTATCGCATCGAGTTCTACAAGTCGGGCTTCGAGGACACGAACCATCGCTGGGACCCTGCTGCGGAACCAGAAGGATTCGAGGTGCGCATGGAGCGCGGCGGCGCGATCGAGGGCATCGTGATCGACGCGGCGCGCAAGAAGCCGGTGACGAGCTTCACGATCGAGACGTCGGATCGAGTCGAGGTGCAGTCGGACGCGCCCGGCAACATGAACCCGTTCTCGGGCGGGATCCTGGTCGAGCACCCGCAGGGCAAGTTCCGGCTCGATCCGGTGAAGTGCAACGAGAAGATCGAGCTCCGCTTCCGCGCGAGCGGCTACGCCGAGACGGTGCTCGGCGATCTGAAAGTGAAGGAAGGGGAGACGCGTCGCGGCGTGATCGTCGAACTCAAGCCCGGAGGCACGGTGCGCGGATTCGTGCGCGCGTCGGACGGCCGTTCTGTGGCGGGAGCGCAGGTGTTCGCGCTCCCCGCCGACAAGTCGAGCACGTTCGAGCCGGGTGAGCGCCGCTCGCGCGGAGTTCCACAGCTCGAGCAACTTCCGCCCGGTTTCCGCGACTTCGCGGCGCAGCTCGGCATTCTCGGAGATCGCGCGGTGACCTCGGGCTCTGACGGCGCGTACGAGCTCGTCGGGCTCGACGCTGGTTCGACGGTGGTGCTCGCGTCGCACCGCGACTACGTGATCGGTCGCTCCGAGCCTGTGACGATCGCATCGGGCGAAGTCGCGAGCGCGGACGTCGAGCTCTCTCAGGGCGGCGGAGTGCAGGGCGTTACGCGCGATCGCTTCTCGAGACCTGTTCCCGGTGCGATCGTGCTCGCGCTGTCGCCGGCGAACCTGTCCGGCGAAGGACGCTCGAACGGCGGCGGCATCTATCAATCGCGCACCGATGAGAACGGCGCGTATCGCATCACGCGCATGGTGGGGGGAGGCTACTTTCTCTTGCTCACGCGGGGCGACGAGGCGCTCAACCCGATGAGCTTCCTCGGCACGCTGAACTTCGACATGGTCACGGTGCCGGACGATCAGGTGATCGACTACGACATTGTCGACACGTCCTCGGGAGCGACCCGCGTCTACGGGGTCGTTACCGACGATGGCCGACCGGTGGGGCGCGGCAACATCACGGCCCTCTCGTTCGAGTCCGAGGGCATGCTCGGAGTCGACCTCAAGATCGCGCAGATCCAAAGCGAAGGTCGCTTCGAGTTCGCGGGGCTCGCATCCGGCGAGTACCAGTTCAACGTCGACTCGCCCGGGGACGGCCGTCCACCGGTGCGCATCGTCGCGGAGATCCCTGACTCACCCGAATATCGCTTGGATTTGCGCTATCCGCTCGGCGCGGTCGAGGGGCGGGTGCTCGGCGGTGACTCGCGCGAACCGCTCGCGGGCGTCGAGGTCACGCTGCGCCTCGCCGATCCCTTCGAGTCGAAGGGTTGGCTCGGTCGGGCGCTCGCGCAGGAGGTCGGTGTGCGCCGAGAACGGACGAACGAGCGCGGCGAGTTCCGCATCGGCTCGCTCGGCGCCGGGCGTTACTCGCTCGCGGTGCGCGCTCCGACTCCGCGCGAGGACGGTCCGCGCTATGCGACGGTGGCTGCGATCGACGTCGAGGTCGGTGAGGACCGCACGAGCGGCGGGCTCGACATCGTGCTCCCGGCGGCGCTGGAGATGCAGGGACGCGCGGTCGACGGCGCGGGGAATCCCGTGTCGGGCGCCGAGATCTTTGCGCGGCGCGCTGGTGTCGAGGGCGGTGTGCCCGAGCGCGCGCGCAGTGGCGACGACGGGGGCTTCCGTTTCACTTCTCTTGCTGCGGGGACGTACGACCTCGCTGCGACTGCCGACGGCTACGCGGACGTCGAACGCAAGGGCGTCGAGGTCGCGGCCGCGGCAGGCAAGCCCCTCGAGCTCGTGTTTGCGCCCGGAATCGAGGTGCGCGTCAAGGTGCTGGGCTCCAACGGTCAGCCGGCGAGCGGCGCCACCGGGCGCCTCGTGCCCAAGGGCCGCGCGGCGGTGGTCGACGAGCGCGACGTGGGCCGCGCGTTCAACAACATCTTTTCAGGTCGCGGTGCAGCGCGGGACCGAGCGCGCGAGTGAGGACGTCACGTTGGGCGGTTCTGCTCCGGTGGAGCTGCGTGTGCGGCTGCGCTGAGGCGTTTCAGCGATTCCTCGTTCCGCGTAGCATTCCGCGCATGCTTCTCGCCCCGCTGTTGCTCGTCGTCCAAGCTACGCCGCCTGCGTCGCTCGAACTCGTAGAGACGATGCCCGTCGAGACGAGTCTCGATCACGCGGATGTCCGCGACGCGCACGTCGTCTGGCTCGAGATGATCGCGGGTGCTCGAAAGAGCATCGACTTCGCGCACTTCTACGCGTCGAACCACGACGGAGGCCGCTTGGAGTCGGTGATCGCAGCGCTCGAAGCGGCCGCGGCGCGCGGCGTCGCGGTGCGCTTTCTCGCAGAGGAGAAGTTCTACAAGACCTACCCCGAGACGCTCGATCGACTCGGCCGAGTGTCGGGAATCGCCGTACGGCGCTTCGATGTCGCGCGCGTGTTCGGAGGCGTGCTGCACTCGAAGTCGCTCGTCGTCGACGGCCGCGAGGTCTTCGTCGGGAGTCAGAACTTCGACTGGCGTTCCTTGGAGCACATCGTCGAACTGGGGCTGCGCATCGAGGCGCCGCGCTCGGCCGAGGCCTTTGCAGCGATCTTCGAGTGCGACTGGAAGATTGCAGGCGGCGTTCCGCTTGCGGAGGCGCTCGCACCGCTGCGTGGGCTGCCCGCTCCCGTCGATTCGGTCGGCGGCGCGACGATCGAGACGCGCTTCAGTCCGCTGAGTGGCGTCCCGTCCGAGTCATGGTGGGACCTGCCCGAGCTCGTCGAGCGCATCGACTCCGCGAAGCGAACGCTGAAGCTCCAGCTCCTCACCTACAAGATGGTCGGACGCGACAAGGAGTATTTCGCGGAGCTGGAGAACGCGCTGCGACGCGCCGCGGCGCGCGGAGTGGGCGTGCGACTGCTCGTCGCGGACTGGGGCAAGCGCAAGGGCATCGTCGAAGGCTTGCAGGCACTCGAGCCGCTCGACAATGTCGAGGTGCGCTTCGTCACGATTCCGGCGCACTCGTCGGGGCACATTCCTTTTGGGCGCGTGCTCCATGCGAAGACACTGACGATCGACGGAGAGCGCCTGTGGCTCGGGACGAGCAACTGGGAGCGCGACTACTTCCACCAGAGCCGCAACGCGAGCGTGTTCGTCGATGGCGGTAGCATCCCAGCGCGCGTCGATGCGCTGCACGACGAGTTGTGGACGTCGAGCTACGCAACGGCGGTCGATCCCTCGGCGAAGTACGTCGCGCCCAAGTACGGAGAGTGATCGTGCTCGGCCTCTTGCTCGCATTCTTCGCGCAGACCTCGTCGCTCGTGCGGCCGCTGGAGCTCGGCGAGCATCCGCCCGAGACGCGTGCCGTCGCGCTGCTGCGTTTTCGCGCAGGTCCGGA
>JBIKYW010000302.1:0-4534 GCA_044355055.1 Planctomycetota bacterium
TGCGCAAGGGCGAGCACGACCATCAGCGCGGGGATCCATCCCGCCGCTGCTAGACGTTGCCCCCAGTCCATCGGAGGCGCTCCCACCACGCTGCCACAGCCGCCGCCGCCACCTCCGCCACCGCTGCTGCCGCCGCCGCTCACTTGGAAGGTGAACCCGGCCGTGAGCACCGTCGCTTGCCCCGTGCTCGCATCTTGGACGGTGATCGTCGCATCGCCAGCGGGACCGGAGGGGCTGACGGCGAGCAGCGTCTGGGCGTCGACCCACGTGACACCGACCGCGGGAGTCCCGCCCAAGCCCGTGTCGGGATCGGCTCCAAAGAGAATCACCGCATCGGCGGGCAAGCTCGCGCCGTGGAGCGTGAACGCCGTCCCGCCGGCACTCGGCCCACTCGAAGGAGAGAGCGAAGCGATGATCGGATCGGCCTGCGGCACGTACACGAACGCCGCGGACGCGACGTCGCCATCGCCGTCCTCGACTTCGAGCACCGCGGGGCCTCCGGCGAATCCGGGCTCGGTGACGAAGCGCAGCAGGCCGCTGCTCAGGAGCTCGACATCGCGCTGCACCACCCCGTCGATGCGAACCGTCAGCGGTGCGACGAGGCCTGCACCGCGGAGCTTGACCACCGTGCCGCCCATGTCGCTGCCCGCGCTCGGGAAGACGCCGTCGATCTGCGGAGCGTCGACGAACGCGAAGCCCGCGCTCGCTCGTCCTTCGACACCGCTCGGGTCGATCACGACGACGTCGCAGGGACCCGACGTCACCGACGCTCGAGTCACCAAGGTGAGAGTGGAGTCATCGACGACAGTGCAGCCGCCGACCGCCCCATCGAGGTAAAGCTCGCCACCGATCACCACCGCGGCGCCGGCGCGGAAGCCACTGCCGGTCAAGACGAGCGCGGTTCCGCCCGCAAGCGCCCCTTGCGCGGGAGTGACCGCCGTGAGCGTCGGCTCGGGCGGAGTGATTTCGATCGCGCCCGCGAGCACCGAGAAGCCGCCGTTGCGCAGCTCGAGATCGACATGGCCCAGCGGCTCGTTCGCAGGAACGTGAACCACGAAGCTGACTGTGGTCGTTCCGATCCATGAGATGTTCGAGAGCGTGACGCTCGGATCGCTGCTGACGAGCGAGGCGGAGCTTCCGAAGCCCGCACCGTGCAGCACGTGCGAGCTCGACCGGCCGCGCTCCGCACGCAGTGGAAAGTCGTCGTAGTTGCGTCCGAGCGAGACGGGCGAGTCGAGTCCGACGAGGAGTTGGCCTGCCGCGGCGGAACCGCCGGCGGAGACGCTGACCGCCACGGCATCGAGCGGCTGGAAGTCCGTTTGGATCACGCGAGCGCCGCCGATGTTTCCCGCGGAAACCGGAGCATCGAGCGGCGTCGCGAACAGGGCGTAATCGCCGCCCGCGAGTCCGCGCAGCGCGAACGATCCGTCCGTTCCCGAGAGCGTCGCCCCCGCATTGCGCCCCTGCGCGTCGCGCGCGATGACGTGGGCTCCCGCGACCGCGGTGAGATCGACCTGACGTCGTACCGTGCCCGTGATGGTGCAAGTCGGTGTCGCGTTGTCCGGCGCGCTGGCGCGGAGGCCGCTCTCGTCGTCCGCAGCGAGACTGCGGTGCTCGATGATGCTCGTGCTGACGTAGGGATACATGGTCCCTCCGGCGACGCCCGTGTGGTCGAGTCCGAGCAAGTGGCCGAGCTCGTGCGCTGCGACATCCTGCACGTCGAAGGCGCCGAGCTCACCGCTCGTGGTGAAGGTGTGCCCCGCTCCGTTGAAGAGAATGTCCGCGTCGCCGATGCGACCGTTGGAGAAAAACTGCACCGGCGTGATGGCGACGGTCGCGGATCCCTGCGGGAAGTAGCCCGACGAGTTGTCCTCGTCGAACAAGATCAGATGCAGGGAGTCCGTCTGCCAGTCGGTGCGTGCGCGCGTGGCGCTCGCGGTGGTCTCGACGAGCTGGGCCGCAGTCCCGCTGACTCGATTCCAAGCCTCGATCGCGAGACGTAGCGCGGGTTCGTGCTCACCCGGAGCAAGGTCGTCCGAGCCCAGCGAGCTGATCACGATCCCGATCGAACTCGGAGTTTCCCAAAAGAGCTCGGCGCCGTTGGAGGGATTGCGCAAGCGCACATGGGTGAACGCAGCACCGGCGAAGAGCGCGGCCGCGAGGCCCGCGCAGATTCCATGGCGGACCTTCATCGCGCTTGGCCCTCCGAAGTGCCGCGTGCGGTGCGAATGCGTGCGACGACCTGTGCGTGATCGAGTACCGCAGGAATCGGGGCCGGCGCACCCGCGCCCGTGCGCGGATCGAGCAGCGTGAGCTCTGCGGCATCGCGCAGCAGGCCGAGGCGCCCTTGGTCATCCCTCACGAGGCGGAACTTGCCCTGCGCAAGGCCGACCGGCATGCGCAGGCCGCTCGCGCTCTCCTCGGTCAGAAAGAGGAGCGCATCTTCACCGAGCGCGACGCTCGGCATCCCCGCGATCAGCGTGCCCGAGCCGTCCGCGAGCACGCCGCCCGGCAGCTCGAAGCGTCGAGTGGCGAAGGGCTCGCCTGCGAAGGTCTCGTCGACGCTGAGCGTGACCTCCGTGCGCACCTCGCCGCGCGTGTCGCGGAACGCGCGCGTGGCGATGACGCGGCCCTCGACGATGAGCTCGGCGTGGCGCGCGAGCTGCTCGAGTTCGAGCCGCACGGCAGTGCCCGCCTCCACGGTCGGGACGGATGTAGCACAGAGGTGGAGCGCCAGCGCGGCGCCGCCGCAGCCGAGGGCCGCGGCGAGGAACTTGTGGACGTGCATGGAGTGCGCTCCGGTCGGGAACGTTGGGCGCGAAGAGGGTTGCGCCAGAGCTGAGAATCGGTCGCTCGAAGGGCCGTTCTTGACGGGTAGCGGCATGAAGCGGCTCTGGCGCGGACTTGCCCTCAAGAAACGCCCCTGCACGTGGCCGAAAAAAAACGGTCGCTGCGGGGTTCCAACCCCCGCCCGCGTCATTTCCCCCACCGTCCTCCTGCGCATGTCCACCGCGTCCGCCGAACATCTGATCCGTGAGCACGTCGCGCTCCCGACGCTCCCGCAGGTTGTGGCCAAGATCAACGCGCTCGTCGATGACCCCGACGTCGGCGTGCGCGAGATCGGTGCGGCGGTGGCCGAGGATGCCCCCATCGCCGCCCAAGTGCTGCGGCTCGCGAACTCGGCTCGCTACGGGCTGCGCGAACGGGTTCTCTCGACGGAGCACGCGTCCGCGGTGCTCGGGGTGCGGATGCTGCGCGACATCGCCATGCAGGCCGCCGTCGTCAGTCAGTACGACCACCTGCGCGGACAGAATGACTTCGATCTCGAGGCGCTCTGGAAGCACTCGATCCTCGATGGACTGGCCTGCGGCCTGCTCGCCGGCCGATCGCGCGCCCGCATCGAGCTCGCGCCGGAGGAGTTCCAAGTCGTCGGTTTGCTGCACGACATCGGCAAGGTGTTGCTCCTCGAGAGCGACGCCGCCGCCTACCTCGCCTGCGTACGCGAAGCGCGCCAAAGAGGAACCCCAGAGTTCCGAGCCGAGGAAGCTCGCTTTGGCTTCCACCACGGCGAGGTCGGAGCGCTGATCGCCACCTCATGGGGATTGCCGCGGCTCGTTGGCGAGTGCTGCCGCTACCACCACGGACCGAGCGAGCGGCTCCTCGCGTCCCCAACCCTCGCCCTCGTCGCCCTCGGCAACCAGATGGTGCATCGCCTCGAAGAAGGCGACCCGAAGGGCGCGCGGGCAGTGTTCACCGCGGAGGCCTGCGCCCTGCTCTGCCTGCGACCGGAAGACGTTGCCGAGGTCGTCGAGCGGACCGAGGCCCTGAAGCCTCAGGTCACCGTCTGAGGGACCTGCGCCCGGCGAAGATCGAAGAGGAAGCCCCTGGGGCGCCGACCGACCCGCAGGTCACGGGATAGTCTTCCTGCGTGGTGCCATGGACGCTCGCTCGCAGCTCGCCAACCTTGCCCGACGTCACGGCGTCCCTGAGCGTCGCGCCATGCGCCTCTTGCCGCTGATGGAGCGCTCCCTCGGAGCCTCCGAGCGCCTGCGAGCCGACATCGTGGAAATCGTGGAGGGCACTCTGCGCGCCGATGTCGTCGCGCTGCGCCTCGAACAGGAAGAGCGCAACGAGCGCTCGCTGCGCGCCCTGTCGCGCATCCTCGGACCGTGGCTCGAGGAGCCCGAAGAGAATTGAGCGAGGCGCCCGAGCTCTTGGGGAGCCCGCGCGCCTCGCGCTAGAAACCGATGGGTCGGGGTGCCGCGCCACTAGCGCTTGCGACCGCCGCCCTTCTTCTCGGCGCTCATCTTGACCTCGACCGGCGCGACCTTGCCTTCGGCGTCGACCGTGATCGTCGCCTCGGCCTTGCCGAGCTTCTCGTGCCAGAACTTGGCCTTGTGCTCACCGGCGGGCAGACCCGCGATCGTGAAGGTGCCGTCGGCGCCCGAGACCGCATAGTGGTTGGTGTTGGCGACGATCAGCCACGAGTTCATCCACGGGTGGATGTCGCACTTGATCTCGATGCGGTCTTCCT
>JBIKYW010000301.1:0-4534 GCA_044355055.1 Planctomycetota bacterium
TGGTCGCGCGCGATCGAGCACGTGCGCGTGCGGCGCGTGCTGCTCTCCGAGGAGGACCGCGTCGGCATCGGCACCTTCCAGCCGAAAGACGAGAAGAACCAGGACTCGACCGAGCTCACGGGGGACGTGAACTACCGCCAGCTCGCCGAGTTCGGCGCGGACTCCGACCCGCGCGCCTTCAACTTCGACGGGGAGTTCAACGTCGCCAACCGCGGCTTGCTCGAGTTCATCGAAGTGTTGAAGCTCGACGTCGCGTTCCTCTACGACCTGCTCGGCGCATCGCAGGAGCACGCGATCAAGCCGCGCAAGTTCGCGCAGACCTCGATCGACGAGGTGATCCTCGGCCACACGAACGAGCCGGAGTATCGCAAGCTCGCCTCGAACGAGCTGATGGAGGCCTTCCGCGATCGCACGATCAAAATCGACGTGCCTTACAACCTCGCCGTCTCCGACGAGGTGCGCATCTACGAGCGTCAGTTCGCGCGTCCCAAGCTCCGCGGACGCGTGCTCGCGCCGCACGCGCTCGAGATGGCCGCGTTGTGGGCCGTGATGACGCGCATCGAGGAGCCTCGCGCGTCGTCGCTGACGCTCGTGCGGAAGGCCCGGCTGTACGACGGTGGCACGGTGGCGGGCTTTGGGCCCGAGCACGTTGCGGAACTGCGGCGCGCAGCGGTGCGCGAAGGGCTGAGCGGCGTCTCGCCGCGCTACGTGCAGGACCGTATCGCGGCCGCGCTCGTCGCCGAGCGTCCGACGGCCACGGCGCTCGACATTCTCGCCAGCATCGAAGCGGGGCTCGCGCATTCGAGTCTCGTCTCCAACGAAGACACGCGCAAGCGCTACGCGCAGCTCGTCGGTCAAGTCCGCGAGGAGTACGAGCGCATCGCGCGCGAAGAGGTGCAGGCCGCGATCGCGTCGGACCGCGAGGCGCTCGATCGGCTGTGCGCCAAGTACGTCGAGAACGTGCGTGCGTACACATCGCGCGAGAAGGTTCTCGACGCAACGGGGCGCGCCTACGACCCCGACGAGCGTCTGATGCGCTCGATCGAAGAGCGGCTCGACATCGCCGACGCTCGCCGCGACGACTTCCGCATCGAGCTGATGAACTTCGTGCTGCAGCTCCAGCGCGATGGACGGACCTTCGAGTGGCGCACCAATCGAAGGTTGCTCAGCGCTCTGGAGCAGAAGGTGTTCGAGGATCGCCGCGACACGCTGCAGCTCACTGCCGCCGACGCGAGCGTCGTCGACCCCGATGCGCGCGAAAAGCTCGCCGTCCTGCGCTCGCGCTTGATGCGGCAGTTCGGCTACGACGAGCTCGCCGCGGACGAAGTGCTCGCGCAGGTCTCCAGCCTCTTCGCGCGCGGTCCCGCCATCGGAGGGCGGGCGGAGGCGGCCTGAGCCATGAACCGGATCGAGGCCGATCGTGCGCGGTTTCGTGAGATCGTCCGAGGGCGCATCCGCGCCGATCTCGGGCGTTATCTCTCGACGACAGAGCTGATCGCGCGGCAGGGAGAGCATGCCGTCAGCGTGCCCGTGCCGCAGATCGAGCTACCTCGCTTCGAGTTTGCTGCAAGCGAAGACGACGGCGTCGGGCAAGGTCCGGCAGCGCGCGGCGAGCGGAGCGCGGAGTCGGGCGATGGCCGCCCCGGCGAGGGCGCGGCGGGCGAGGTGCCCGGGCAACACGCCATCGAGGTCGAAGTCGAGCTCGAAGAACTCGCGGAAATGCTCGGGCGGGAGCTAGGACTGCCGCGGATCGAGCCGCGCGGCAAGCGCAACCTCGAGGCCGAGGGTGCGCGCTACTCCGGACTGCGCTCGCGTGGCCCAAACTCGCTGCGACACGCGCGCCGGAGCTTCGATGCCGCTCTGCGCCGTACGATCGCGTCGGGGCAGTGGGATCCCAAGAACCCGCGCGTCGTTCCGGAGCGCGACGACCTGCGCTTTCGCGCCGGCAAGCCTGCGCCTCGCCCGCAGAGCTCTGCGGTGGTGTTCCACATGATGGACGTCTCCGGCTCGATGGGACGCGAGCAGAAGGAGATCGTGCGCATCGAGGCCTTCTGGATCGACACGTGGCTTCGCAGCCAATACCGCAACCTCGAGGTCGTCTACATCGTGCACGACGCGCTCGCCAAGCTCGTCGACCACGACACGTTCTTCCACTTGCGCGAGTCGGGCGGCACGCGCATCAGCTCGGCCTACGAGCTGTGTTTGCAGCAGATCCGCGAGCGCTTCCCGAGCGAGGATTGGAACATCTACCCGTTCCACTATTCCGATGGGGACAACTGGTCGGCGCGCGACACGGAGCGCTGCGTCGAGATCCTGAAGCAGGACCTCCTGCCGCGCGTGAACCAGTTCTGCTATGGGCAGGTGCGCAGCGCCTACGGCTCGGGACAATTCAAGAAGGACCTCGACCTCGCGCTGGGCGTGGATCCGCGCGTCGTCACGTCGAACGTCGCGGACCGTGGCGAGGTGATGAGCGCCATCCGTGCCTTCTTGGGGAGTGGGCGGTGAGCAAGGCGCGCGCGAACTTGTCGTCGGCACTCACGCCCGAGCTGCGGCTCTGGTCGGAGCGCATCGAGCAGGTGGCGCGTGAGAGCGGCCTCGACTTCTTTCCGCTCGATTTCCGGCTGCTCGACGCGGCAGACGTGAATGCTGTCGCGGCGTACGGAGGGTTTCCCGTGCGCTATGCGTCGTGGCGCTTCGGAATGGACTACGAGCGCCTCGACAAGGCGCACGCTTGGGGTCTGTCGCGGATCTACGAGCTGGTCATCAATACGGACCCTGTCATCGCGTATCTCGTACGCTCCAACCTGCAGGGCGAGCAGAAGTTGGTGATGGCGCACGTCTGCGGCCACGCGGACTTCTTCAAGCACAACTCTTGGTTCGGTGGCACGGATCGCGGAATGCTCGACACCATGGTGCGGCACGCCGAGCGCGTCGAGCGCCGCACGGAGCGCCTCGGGCGCGAGCGCGTCGAGAGCTTTCTGGACAGCGTGCTCTGCCTCGACAATCTGATCGACCCTTATCAGGCGTTGCGTGCGCGGCTGCGACGCGGCGAGCCGCAGTCGCTCTTTACTACCTCCTCGCTTCGGACCTTCGACGTGCTCGCCTACATCGCAGAACATGCGCCGCTGGAGGACTGGGAGCGTGAGCTGGCCGAGATCGTGCTCGCCGAGGCGCGCTACTTCGCGCCGCAGCGCATGACGCGCATCATGAATGAGGGGTGGGCTTCGTTCTGGCACAGCCGCATTCTCACCGGCGGCGTGCTCTCCGCCGCCGAGATCGTCGACTTTGCGGAGACGCACAGCGGCGCGACCGCCACCGCGCCCGGTAGGATCAACCCGTACAAGCTGGGTATCGAGCTTTGGCGGCACGCAGAGCAGCGCGGCGAGGACCTGTTCCGGCTGCGACGGCTGCACAATGACGCGTCCTTCGTAGAGGAGCTCGTCGATGCAACGTTCGTCGAGCGCGCGCAGCTCTTCCTACATGCTCGGCCAAGACGCAGCGGCAGCCCTGACGCAGCCGACCGGGATCCGGCCCGCGTCAAGGCGCGGCTGTGCGCGGAGCTCGCTTGGGGTGGTGTTCCGCGGATCGAGCTGGTCGACGTGGGCAGCGGTCGCGAGCTGCGCCTTCTGCATCATCACGACGGGCGCGATCTGAACGTCCCGCGTGCGCTGGAGACGGTGTCCCGTGTGCAGAGCCTGTGGCGCGGGCCCGTGTCCTTGGAGACGCGCACACAGGGCTCCGGTCGACTCCTCTTCTGTGACGGGACCACGACTGAGGCGCGCGAGCTGACGTCGCCGTCGGCTTCCGAGCGCGCGGGTTGAGGCTCGCGCGCAGTCTGCCCTTCAGGCTGCGGGCGGCACCCCGAGGCGCTGCAGGATGCGCTCCATCAGGCACCAGCGGGTGAAGCTCGACTGCAGCAGGTTGGCGCCGACGAAGGCGGTGAACAGGTACCACCCCGGGTGGACCCAGTAGCCGAGAGCGAGGGAGGCGAGGATGAAGGTGCCGGCGATGGCGCGGATCCAGTAGTGCATGGGCTGGGGAGGCTCCTAGTTGGCTCCACTCTACCCTCAGGGTTCGAGAGGGCTCGGAGGCTACGCAACAATGCGAAGAATCCAAGCCACGCCTTCCTCCGGAGTTTTTCGCACACTCTCTGCGTCGCTGTCCCCATGGGTCTCAACACGCAGATGTGTCGACTTTTCCAAGCGAGATGGCACCTCTCCACATGCTCCGCGACCGCCAAGAGTTCTTGAGGCTGATCGGCCCCGAGCTGAGCGAACGCCTCGACCTCCGGCGGGACGCGGCTTGCGGCGTTTGGCCGGATTTCACGATCGCCTACGTCAACCCCGCGTGGCTTCGCTTCGCGCGAGCCAACGGGGCGGACGGCGAGTTCTCGTCGAGCTGGTGCGAAGGCGCGAGCTTCCTCGACGGGATCGGCGGACGACTGCGTGAGTTCTACCGCTCGCACTTGCAGGCGGTGCTCGACGGTGGCGCGCCGTGGATGAGCGAGTACGAGTGCTCGAGCCCCAAGCTCTTC
>JBIKYW010000303.1:0-4517 GCA_044355055.1 Planctomycetota bacterium
ACTGAGGCGAGCCGAACCACAGGAGAGCGAGCGGGCGGCCGCCGCGCGCGGCTTCCGCGGTGAGTGCGCGCAGCCGCTCCCGCTCGTCAGGGCTGAGCCCGTATCGCCCGCGCCCCGCCCGAGCCTCGCAAAAGACCGGTTGGACGTCCAAGTCCCCCGCGAGCGCCGCGAGCTCGCTCCGCAGCGACGCGAGCAGCGCGGTGAATTCCGGAGTCTCGGCCGCGGGGATCGACTCGAGGAGCCGCACTCCGCCGACGCGTGGGTTCGGTCCGAGCGGCCAGTGCTCGCGGGAGCTGCGCAGTGCGCGGTCGGCGAGCCGCTCGGCGAGACGTGCCGCGTCCGCGGCCGACACCGGAGAGGTTGGACGGGAGCGCAGGCTCTCGCGCAGCGCGAGCGCCCGCTCGGCGGCTTGCCGCAGGCGCTCCAGCGGCAGCGCGGGAGTCCCCGCCGCCGCGAGCAGCTCCTCGGCTGCGGCCTGCGGGTCGTGAGGACACAACAGCACGTCGCATCCGGCCGCGAGCGCGCGCACGTAGCGCGGCGCAAAGCGCTCGAGCGCGCCCATGTTCATCGCGTCGCTCACGACGGTCCCGCGGAAGCCGAGCTCGCCGCGCAGGACCTCCTCGATCACCGCACGCGAGAGGGTCGAGGGCAGCCCCGCTTCGCCCGTCAACGCGGGAACATCGAGGTGCGCGATCATCACGCAGTCGCTGGAGTGAGCCACGAGACGTTCGAACGGCACGAGCTCGCGCTCGCGCAGGCGCCGCGCGTCGCCGCGCACGGCGGGGAGCTCGACGTGGCTGTCCTGCACCGTATCGCCGTGGCCCGGAAAGTGCTTGGCGCAGGCGCCCGCGCCGCCCGCGCGCAAGCCTTCGAGCAGCGCGACCGCGCGCGCCGCCGCTTCGCTCGGTCGATCGCCGAAGCTGCGCGTCGCGATGATCGGGTTGTCGCGCTCGGTGTTGACGTCGGCGACCGGAGCGAGCACCAGCTCGGCTCCGGCCGCGCGCGCTTCGCGGGCCGTCAGCTCTCCGGCGGCCCAAATCCAATCGAGCTCGTCGCGCTCGTCCGTGTCCCCACAGGCAGCGGAAGCCAGCGCGAGCGCCGGGGGCAGGCGCGTCGCGCCGCGAAAGTGCAACCCCGCGCCCTGCTCCAAGTCCACCGCGGCGGCCGGCGGCGGCACTCCGAGCTCCGCGCAGGTGCCGCGCAGTCGCGCGAGGAGCTCCGCGAGCGCACCAGCCCCCGCGGGCGTGCGGCCAAAGGCCGTCACGATCGCAGGTGGAAAGCGCTCGAGATACGCGCGCGACGGCAGCACCTCGGTCGCACTGGCGATCGTCCCCGCAACGCGGACCTCCGGCGCGAGCACGGCGCCGACCCAACGCTCGATCGTTCTCGTATCGGTCATGGAAAGTTGCGGGAAGCGTAGCGAGCGACGCGCGCCGACGTCAGTCCAACGCGGGCCACGACAGCTTGCCGAGCACGCGCCCCGCACGCGCACCCGTCGCGCTCGGCCGGGTCACGGGAAGCGCCAACGCACAGCGCGCTCCGAGCGTCGCGAACACCAGCGCCTCACGCGCGTCGGGATCGACGCCGAAGTCCTCGCCCGACGCGACCGGCTGGGGACAGCGCAGCGCGAGCGTGTTCATCACACGTTGGTGGTGCACTCCCCCGCCGCAGACGACGAGCCACTGTGCGCGCACGCCAAAGTCGCGCAACGCGTTCGCCACGGAGAGCGCAACGAAGTCCGCGGCCGTGGCGAGCACGTCTTCACGGCGATCGACCCCGAGCTCGCGCGCCCGCGCGAGGACATCGGAGACCCACGCCTCGCCGAAGGTGTCGCGGCCCGTGCTCTTCGGCGGCGGCTTCGCGAGGAACGGATGGCGCAGGAGCTCGTCGAGCAGGCCCGCGTGCGCCGTGCCGGAGAGCGCGGCGCGGCCACCGTCGTCGAAGGGCCGATCGAGGAGCCGTCGGGCGAGCCCGTCGAGCAGCGCGTTCGCCGGACCGGTGTCGAATGCGCGCGCATGTTCTGCGGCGTCGTCGCTGAGCAACGTGACATTCGCCATGCCGCCCAGATTGAGGATCACTGCGGGCCTCGGAAGTTCGGCGAAGACGAGGTCGTCGGCCAGTGCCGAGATCGGAGCGCCCTCGCCGCCCGCGGCGATGTCGCGCTGGCGGAAGTCGCTGGCGACCGCACAGCCCGCTTCCTCCGCGACAAAGTCGCCGTCGCCGAGCTGAACGGTGGCCGCGCCGCTCGGCTCGTGACCATCGTGATGCCACACGGTCTGTCCGTGGCTCCCCACGAGATCGAGCTCGAGGTGCTGCGCTTGCGCGAGCGTTCGCGCGGCGCGTCCGAAGGCCCGTCCGAGGTCGCGGGAGAGCAACGCGCTCTCGCGCAATCCGAGCGGGCCTCCGTCGAGCACCGCACGCACGGAGCGGCGCAGCTCCGTCGGATACTCGGCGGTCTCGAACGCGAGCAGACGAGGCACGCCCAGCGGATGCCGCGCGTCGCGAGGATCGAAGCGCACGAGCGCGACGTCGATGCCATCCGCAGAAGTACCCGAGAGCACTCCCGCAACCACCGCCGAGCCATCGTGCAGGCGCTGGCGCAGCCGATCGAGCGGATGGAGAACGTCCGTCATGGGAGCGCCGCAGGATAGCGCGGCGCGAGGCCGCGGGAATGCGCTACGCTGCGCGCCATGGCTCGCGAACGCGCAACGGTGCTCGTCGTCGACGACGACAGCGACATCCGCATGTCGCTGGAGATGATGCTCCAGTACGAGGGCTTCGAGGTCTGGACCGCGAAGGACGGCGCCGAGGCGCTCGCGCGGCTCGAACGCGAGGCGCAGTCCGGGCAGGCGGCCGATCTCGCGCTCTGCGACGTGAAGATGCCGCGCCTCGATGGCCCAGGGTTTCTCGACGGTCTCGCACAGCGATCCCAGGCGCCGAGCGTGATCATGATCAGCGGGCACGGCGACATCGCGACGGCGGTCGACGCACTGCGCCGCGGCGCCGTCGACTTCATCGAGAAGCCGCTCGAGCAAAACCGCGTCGTCGTTTCGCTGCGCAACGCCCTGCGCGAGCGGCGCCTCGCGGCCGAAAACGCGAACTTGAAGACGAAGCTCGCGGAGCCGTGGCGCCTCGTGGGAACGAGCGCGGCGATGCGCACGCTGCGCGAACAGGTCGCCCGCGTCGCGCGCAGCGATGCCTCGGTGCTGATCACGGGCGAGAACGGCTCGGGCAAGGAAGTCGTCGCGCGCCAGATCCACTTGGAGAGCGCGCGCGCATCGGCGGCCTTCGTCGCCGTGAACTGCGCCGCGATTCCATCCGAGCTGATCGAGTCCGAGCTCTTCGGTCACGAGCGCGGCAGCTTCACAGGCGCGACGGAGCGCCGCGTGGGCCACTTCGAGCTCGCGCACCAAGGCACGCTGTTCCTCGACGAGGTCGGGGACATGCCGCTCGCGGCGCAAGCCAAGGTGCTGCGCGCGCTCGAAACACGCGAGATCACGCGCGTCGGCGGCCAGCGGGCTCAGCCTGTCGACATCCGTATCGTCGCAGCGACCAACGCCGACCTCGCCGCGGCCGTGGAGGCAAAGACGTTCCGCATGGACCTCTTCTATCGGCTGAATGTCGTGCCGCTGCGCGTGCCGTCCTTACGCGAGCGCCCCGAGGACATTCCCGTGCTCGCCGCGCACTTCCTGCGCGAGCTCGGCTCGCGTGTCGGCCGGGTTCCGCACGCGCTCGCCGACGACACGCTCGCGCTGCTGGCGACGCTCGAATTTCCCGGCAACGTGCGCCAGCTGCGCAACCTGCTCGAAGGTGCCAGCGTGCTCGCGGAAGGTCCGACGCTCTCCCGAGCCGATCTCGAGCGCATCTTGGAGAATGGCAGCGCGCGCAGCACGCCGACGCGCGCGGTTGCGAGCTCGAGCGATGTCTTCGCGACCGCGACGTTCGAAGAGTTCAAGGACAGAAGCGAAGCGGAGTTCTTCCGCCGCAAGCTCGCCGAGAACGATGGCAACGTGAAGCGCACCGCGGAGCTGCTCGGCATGCAGCGCTCGCACCTCTACAAGAAGCTCGAACGTTACGGCCTGAAGTGAGTGGCGCGAGCCGTCGCGAACACCGACGACGCGAACACAACGACGCGGGCCGGCGAGGAGCACTCGCCGGCCCGCGTCGCTTCACGCTCCGCTGATCGTGCAGCGAAACGTGCTTCGATCACTTCAGCTCGGGGATGCGCAGCTGCATGCCGACCTTGAGGCGGTTGGGATCGTCGCCGATCACATCGCGGTTGGCGTCGTGGATGCGCTTCCAGTGCTTCGTCGAACCGTACACGGTCTTCGAGATCGAACCGAGCACGTCGCCCGACTTGACGGTGTAGAGTCCGTTGGTCCACGCGGCGCTCGGCGCGGCAGCGCCCGCAGCAGCCGGAGCCGCGGCGACACGCACATCACCCGCTGCGGACTTCGCGGGAACGTTGATGCGCACGCCCGCGACGAACTTCGTCTCGTCTTGGCCCTCGTTCGCGG
>JBIKYW010000304.1:0-4512 GCA_044355055.1 Planctomycetota bacterium
CGGCTCTGTGCGCAGCGAGCCTGCTCACCCACACCTTCGCGCAGCAGGCGCGCCCGCACGCCGCCGCCGCGCCGTTCATGCTCCTCGCCGTAGTCGCGGCGCTGCGCTTGCGCGAGCGCCCGACGTGGTCGAACTACGCCCTCGCGGGCCTCGCCGCCGCTCTCGGCGTCGGCGTGTTGCACAACGGCGTGGCCGTCGTACTCGCGGGACTCGCCGCGCACTTCCTGCGCGCGGGTGAACGACGCGCGAGCGACCACCTGAGGCTGCTCGTCCCGATCGCGATCGTCGCGACCGCACTGCCGCTCTTCTATCCGTTTTTCTTCTCCCCTTCCGAGCAAGTGGAGGCCGCGAAGCTCGAGACGAGCGAGGTCGGCGTCACCTTCGGCCGTCACGTCGTCGACTACGAGCAGTTCTCCTTCGGCGGCGCGCGTACGATGCTGCGCACGCTGGCGAACTACGAGCCGGGCCTCGGCGTGCTGCTCGTCCTCGCGCTCGGGCTGTGGATCGTCCCGCGAGCCAAGCGCGCGGCGCAGCCGGAGTCCGCAGCACGCGGCGCGGCCCTCGTCGTGCTCGCCTACGTACTGCCCTATGGGCTGGTGCTCGCGAGCTTCAACGAGACCTTCGATCGCTTCTTGATCTCGCTCGTTCCCTACGCGGCTGTGTTTGCGGCGTGGGGCTTGGAGCGCGCGACGAGCGTGCGTGGAGCGCCTCGCATCGCATCGATCGGCCTCGCCGCGCTCGCGCTCGCTCTGCAGGCGACCGCGTGCGTGCGCTTGAGCTGGCTGCGCGCTGAAGACGACCCAATGGAGCGCGCGGCGAGCTACGTCGCGGCGAGCTTCGATCCCGCGACCACGCCGCTCTTCGTCGCGCCGACGATCGATCTCCCGCTCGCGCGCACGGAGGAGAGTCTCTTCAACAAGCGCGGCGGGCGCCGCATCGCGTACTCGCGCTGGGCGAAGTACCAAGCGCACCGCAAGGACAACCCCTTGCCCGGTCCGCACTGGGACATCCGCTACTTTGGCGCCTCGAAGGAGCTCGGCTTCCAGACCGCCGATTCCATCGCGGAAAATCCCGCGGGCTTCCTCGACGCGCTCGGTCCGGGAATCTACGTGGTCGACTCCGGCAAGCTCTCGGGCCACCCCTCGGAGCGCGCGTTCTACGAGGTCGTGCGCGCGCGCGGCGAGCTCTTGTGGCGCGACGCACCCCACACCGCGGGCCCGTGGCGCGAGACGCCGATCAGCTTTCAGCCCATGGATGCGGCCCCGAGCGTGATCTGGCGCGTGCTGAGTGCCTCCGCGGTGGGCACGCCCGTCGAGATCTACCGCGTCGGCGCGCGCTGAGGTCCGCCCGCGCGTGCGAGGGCGCCGCGCGGACGCTATCCTCTTCGCCCGTCATGGCCGACAAGATCATCTTCCAGCTACAGGACCTCAAGAAGTACTACGGGCAAGTCGAGGTGCTGAAGGGCATCACCTTGTCCTTCCTCGAAGGCGCCAAGATCGGACTGATCGGCCCCAACGGCGCGGGCAAGTCGACCTTGCTGCGCATCATGGCCGGCGAGGACAAGCAGTTCGAAGGCGTCGCGCAGAAGGTCGGCGACTACTCGATCGGCTACCTGAGCCAAGAGCCGCCGCTCGACGAGACCGTCGATGTCGCAGGCAACCTGAAGCAGGCGGTGAAGGAGCTGCACGACCTCGAGGCGCGCTACAACGAAGTGTGCGCCGACATGGACGGCAAGGAGGACCTCTTCGCCAAGCTGCAGGAGGAGATGGACCACAAGGACGTGTGGAACCTCGAGAACCGCCTCGAGCAAGCCGCGACGGCGCTCGACCTGCCGCCGATGGACGCGGACGTGAAGAAGCTCTCGGGCGGTGAGCGCCGCCGCGTCGCGCTCTGCAAGCTCTTGCTCGCGCACCCCGACATGCTGCTCTTGGACGAGCCCACCAACCACCTCGACGCCGACTCGGTCGAGTGGCTCGAACAGCACCTCAAGGAGTATCAGGGCACGGTCATCCTGATCACCCACGACCGCTACTTCCTCGACAACGTCGTCGGCTGGATGCTCGAAGTCGAGCGCGGCCGCGCGATGCCGTACAAGGGCAACTACTCCGACTACCTCGGCGCGAAGCAGAAGCTCTTGGCCGAGCGCGCATCGAAGAATGAGCAGCGCGAGAAGCTGCTCGCCAAGGAACGCGAGTGGCTCGGGCAGTCGCCGGCGGCGCGGCGCAAGCGCGCGAAGTGGCGCGAAGAGCGCTACAAGCAGCTGATGACCGAGCGCGCGGAAGACGCGATCGAGGCGGTCGAGCTGCGCATCCCGCCCGGCCCGCGCCTCGGCGACAAGGTCATCCACTTCAAGGACGTCTCGAAGAAGTTCGGCAGCCGCGTGCTCCTGAACAAGCTCTCGTTCGAGATGCCGCCGGGCTCGATCCTCGGCGTGGTCGGCGCCAACGGCGTCGGCAAGTCGACGACGCTCAAGATCATCATGGGCAAGGAGAAGCCCGACAGCGGCACGGTCGAGCTCGGCTCGACGGTGATGCTGCGCTACCTCGATCAGTCGCGCGCGATCCTCGACGACCAGAAGTCGGTCTACGACAACATCACCGAGGGCAACCCGCAGATCCCCTACGGCGGCAAGATCCTCGACGGCCGCGCCTACGTCGCGCGCTTCAACTTCAAGGGCGAGGACCAGCAGAAGCTCTTGGGCGAGTGCTCGGGAGGCATGCGCAACCGCGTGCTCCTCGCGAAGATGCTGCGCGAGCCCGCGAACGTCATCCTGATGGACGAGCCCACCAACGACCTCGACCTCGAGACGCTGCGCGTGCTCGAAGAGGCGATCAGCGAGTACCCGGGCTCCGCGATCGTGGTCAGCCACGACCGCTACTTCCTGAACCGCGTGGCGACGCACATCCTTGCCTTCGAAGGCGAGGTCGAAGAAGGCAAGGGCCCCGAGGTCAACTTCTTTACCGGAGACTTCGAGGCTTACCACGAGTGGCGCGAGGCCGAGCGCAAGCGCCGCGGTCTGCGTCCCAAGTCCCGCGCGGGCAAGTACGCGCAGCTCCTGCGCGACTGAGCCTCTCGGTGTCGCACGGGTTCGACCTGTCGGGCGCTGCGCGGATTGGCGATCCGTGGCTCGCTCCCACGGAAGAGCTCGCCCGCGCGTACCACCTGCTCGACCACTACGAGCCGTCCGACGCGGCGCAGGAGGCGTTCCAGCGCCGCATGCTCGATTGGATCGAGCGCCACCCCCACGACGCGCACCGCCGCACGCTGCTCGAAGGTCACCTCACGGCGAGCGCGCTCGTCGTCGACGCGGGCTTCGAGCGCGCGCTACTCACCCACCATCGCAAGCTCGATCGCTGGCTCCAGCTCGGCGGACACTGCGACGGCGACGCAAACCTCGCGCATGTCGCGCTGCGCGAAGCGATCGAAGAGAGCGGCATCCCCGACCTCGCCGTGCTACCCGTGCCGATCGACCTCGATGTGCACGCGATTCCCGCGCGCGGCGCGGAGCCCGAGCACTTCCACTACGACACGCGCTTCCTCGTCCTAGCGCCCGCGGGCGCAGTCGAGGTCCTCTCCGAGGAATCGCACGCTCTGCGCTGGATCGCACCGCGCGAGCTCGAAGCGCTGCACGTCGACGAGTCCGTCCGGCGCCTCTTCCGCATCGTGTTCGGCTGAGCGAGCCGCGCGCTCAGCGACCGCGCCGCGGCACCGGCAGCTTCGCGCCCGGTGGAACCCACGGCAGGTAGTACTCGACGTAGCCCAGGTGCATCTCGTCGAAGGTCTGCGGTCCCCAGCGCACCGTCGCGCTCGGATCGGGATTCGCAGGATTTCCAGCGCTGTTGTCGTACCAAGCGGTGAAACGCAGTTGCTCGCCCGCTCGCAGCGTGAGCGGCTCCGCCAACCGATAGAGCAACTGCCAGTTGAAGTCGTAGCGCGGCACGTCGAGCAACGTCGAGACGCTGCCGTCGCGCGCGATGCGCTCATAGCGCGCCGCCTTGCCGCGCACGTGCAGGTGCGGAACGAAGCTCAAGAGCACCGCGTCGAGCGGGATCGGAAACGTCGCGCTCTCCTCATGATTCGCCGCCCCCGGCGGAATGCGGATGCGCGGGTTCACGACACCGATCGTGCGCACCTCGTGCAGGGGCGCTGAGTCCGCGAACACCACGCCGATCCGCGTGCGATCCGTCGTCGCCGTGCCGTTGGGCGTGTAGTGCATTTGAAAGCGCAGCTTCGCGCCCTTCGGCAGGAGCTTGGCGAAGCCATCGGGATACACAAGCGCGCTCTGACCGGGAACATAGGCTGCCCAAAAGCCCAGCCGCTCTTCCGCCGCGACGTCGTCATCCGCGCGGCGGCGTCGACGCCCCTCGTTCGCACGCTCGAGCTCGCTGTCGATCAGGTGGACGAGCACATGGTGCACGACCGTCGGATCGCCCGGTTGGACCTCGATCGCGCGCACCCAGCGATCCTCTTCGAGCCCCGTCTCGACCAGGACGCTCTGGTACGGCATGGTCC
>JBIKYW010000305.1:0-4507 GCA_044355055.1 Planctomycetota bacterium
GTTGAGCTCATTCAGAATGCCCACCACGTTTTGGAAGCGCGCGGACAGCGACTCTTTGGACGCCTCACCAGCCTTCGGAAGACGCTGGCTGAGAGGCTTGACGCGCTCGCGGATGGGCTCCGGCGCGCGAGCGAGCAGCGCAAGCGTGCGCTGTTCGAGCTTGGAGGCCGTCTCTACGAGAGCAACCGAAGAGCTCTTGAGGCGCTCGTTCTCCTGCACGAGCTCGTCGCGCTTGCGATCGGCCTCGGCGATGCTGCCTTCGGCCTCCTTGATCTTGCCGCGCAGGCTCTCGATCTCGCGCTGCACGAGCGCGATACGGTCCTGCAGCAGCTCCTTGCCGAGCTGCCAATCGCGCCGCTCTTGGGTGATGACCTTGCGGGTCTCGACCCAGCGTTCGAGCGCGCCGCGCGTGTCGTCGAGTCCATCGGGACCTTGCGCGCCGATCGCCACACCCGCGCCGAGGGCCGCGAGCGCGGCGCCCGCGAGCGCAATCCGAGTCTTGCTAGAGGAAAGTGCCTTCATCTGCCGTCTCATCTCAGAAGCTGTAAGAGAGGTTGAGGGTGAGGGTGACGTCGATGCCGCGCGTGAACGAGGTGCGGCGGACGTCGTCGCCGATGTACTTGGAGCGGTAGACCGTCTCGATCGTCGGGTCGGTCAGGTTCTTCGCCTGCAACTGCAGGCGCATGTGTTCGCCGATGCGCTGGAACACGCTCAGGTTCAGCGTGTCGTACTGCACGGCGTACACGTTGGGGATGTAGTTGCCGTTGGATTCGCCCGCGCCGGCGATCAGCGTGTCGCCTTGAATCGTGTAGAAGAGTCCCACCTGAGTGCCGCTCTCCTCGTTGTCCCACGTGAGGAACAAGTTGAAGAGCTGCTCGGGAGCGTTGGTCATGTCGCGCGTCGACATGGGCGCCGCGATGTTCGGCTGGTTGAACTGGTCGATCTCGGCCTGCGTCAGCGAGACCTGCGAGTCGATGAAGGTGGCGTTCGCTCCGAGCGAGAAGCCCGTCAGCGAGTCGTTCCACTTCGAGAGGTCTTGGCGAAGCTCCACTTCCGCGCCGCTCAAACGACCTTCGGGGTAGTTGATCGCGGTTGTGTAGTTGAAGCCCGCGATGCGCTGCACGTACTCGATCGGGTCGGTCAGGTCCTTGTGGAAGCCGGAGACCGAGACGAGTCCGCCGTCGTAGGGCGTGTAGTCCACGCGCAAGTCGTAGTTCTGGAGCTCACTCATCTGCAGATCGGGGTTGCCGATGAAGATGGGACCACCGAGGAACTCGGACTGGATGATCGGCGTGAGCTCCTTGAACGTCTGACGCGCGAGCGTCTGGCTCCAAGCCGCGCGCATCGTCCACTTCTCCGCCGGCTTGTACTCGAGCCCGAGCGACGGGAGCACGTTCGTCTGCGAGAAGTCGACGTCGGCGTCGCCGGGGTTGAGCTGCGTCGGCGCCGCCGCGCCCGGCGGATACCACAGCGCGAGCGCGTCGGGATCGTTGACGATGCCGATCTCGGTGCTCTCGAAGCGCGCGCCGCCCACGGCCTTGAAGACCGGTGAGAAGGGCAGATCGACCATGCCGTAGACCGCGTCGATGTTCTGCTCGCCGTCGTAATCGACGTCTTCGAGCGATTCGAACATCGGATGGTTTTCCGAGGGGAACTGCGCGCTCCACGGATCGTCGAAGTCGCCTTGATAGGTCGAGAAATCGCCGCTGTTCGTGTAGGTGTCTTGCGTGAACTTTCGGTCGACGCGGTCGCTGAAGACACCGAGCTTGGCGTAGCCCTCTTGGCCCGACCACTGCTCGAACGGCAGCTTCAGGTTCGCGGCGAGCTGGGAGTTGTCCTCCTCGATCGTCTTCCAGATGCGCTGGACGTTGCCGAGGTTGAAGTTCGCGGCCGGCTTGTAGGGCAGCCACGTCGCCGGGGTCGTGAAGGGCGGAATGAAGGGCGGGAAGCCGGGGTTGAACGACGAAGGTTGCCAGAGCGCGCCGAACTGGCGCTTGTCGGGCTGGTCCATCGAGGCGGAACTCGCGGAGAGCGTCCAGTCGAGCTTGGGCTCCTTGAAGATGCCCGCCGCGTCGCCCGGAGCCGGAAGGTCGTGCTCACCGCGCAGCTGCAGCGTGCTCGTCGTGCGCTCGGTGTACTCGAGCGTCTCCGTGCGCAAGTACGGCGCTGCGTTCAGGCTCGCGGCATCCGTACCCGGGCTCGACGTGTCGTTCGGGTCGTGGCCAGGGAAGAAGTACTCCTTGCCGCGCGTGTCGATCGCGAGCGTGGCCGTGTCTTCCGCCGTGTGAGTGTAGAGATACGTGAGACTGAGCTTGTTCTTGTCGTTTTCGACGCCGAAAACGCCGAGCGCGCCCCACCGAACGTTGAGCGAGCTCTGGTCGATGTCGAACAAGCCCGTCTTGAAGTCGCCGTCCGTCGGCGTCCCCTGATAGGTCTGCGGCGTCATCCCCGTGCCGGGAGTGGTCACCCACCACGAGTCGTCGGTCCCATCGTCGATGTACTGGCTGTCGCGCTCGTAGAAGAAGCTGCCGAAGCTGCCCATGCGCCAGCCGTTGGCGAGTTCGCGCATGCCGCCGCCGGAGATCGACCACTTCGAGTCGATCGGGGCGTCTTCTTCGCGCACTCCGACCGCGCCCTTCCAGCTCTGCCCGAGCAGGCTGTCCTGCGGGTCGCGGCCGCCGTCGTCATAGCCGAAAAACTCGACTCCGCCGCCGTCGTAGGACAGGAAGTCACTGCGGCCGGTGACGTTTGAGTTGTAGCCGAGCTGACCGCTGATGTTCAGCGTCGTCTCTTCGGGGATCCCGCGCAGCCGCACGTCGACCGCGCCGCCCGATGCATCGCCCTGCTGGTCGGGCGTGAACGTCTTGCTGACTTGGATGCTCTCGATGACCGACGTCGGAAACTGGTCGAGCTCGACCGCGCGCTTGTCTTCGTCCGCGGACGGCAGACGCACGCCGTTCATCTGCGAGCTGACGTAGCGATCGGGCAAGCCGCGAATCACGGCGAACTTGCCGTCTTGAACGGTGGCGCCCGAGACGAGGCGCAGCGCGCTCGCCGCATCGCTCGCGCCCGCGCGGCTCATCAGGCCCACGCTGATCGAGTCCATCAGCGCCGGCGTCTCGAAGCGCAGCTCGAGCAGACCGGCCTCGGTGCCGGTGTCCATCTCGAGCACGTCCTCGACGACGAACTCCTCCATCTCGGTGAACTCACCGGAGAGGTAGGCGTCGAGGTCGGTCAACTGGCCCGGCAGGACGAGCACGTCCGCCTTCACCTGCCGCACGTAGCCATCCTTCGAGAAGACGAGCGTGTACTTGCCCGGCGCCACCTCGGGGAACACATAGTTGCCCTGCTCGGACGCCACGAGCTTCTGGCCCGTCTCGACGATCAGGATCGTCACGCCGCCGAGCGGAGCGTCAAAGTCCTTGTCGAAGGCGACGCCGCGCACCGAGCCCGCTCGGTCCTGCGCGGACGCCGCACCGGAGGCGAGGGCAACCGCGGCGGCGGTGCAGAGAAGCTGTGCGCTGAGGTTCTTCACGCGGGGCGGGAGAGTCGTGCGTCTTTATGAAGCGACCATGAACGCTGCATGGGCGCCACGTGAAGCCCCAAGGCGATTGGCCGGTTCGGCAGACTGTGGACGCATCCGCAGGTCCCGGACCGGCCGGTGATCAAGAATCCATAAATGCCGACGGCCTCCCAACAGGCCGCGGCGGCAAGCCCCTCGGGCTACCAGGGATCCCCGAGCCCGGCCTGGGCCTTGCGCAGGCGAGCCGTCAGCTCTGCGTCCGGCACGAGCTTGGAGCGCGCGATGGAGCAGGCGGTCTCCGCGAGATCGTCGGCACGCGGACGGGAGTTGGGGTTCGCGAGCCCCTCGTCGACGGCACGGGCGAACGTCGCCAGTGCGGCCTGCCGGTCGCCGAGCGCCACCAGCGCCTCCGCCACCGGCCGTAGGGCGTCGGCGCGGTAGATGTCGGTGATCTTGTCGCGTTCCCGCTCGTACAGTCCGAGAACTCCCGCGAGATCCCGCTGGGCTCGCTCGCGCTCCCCGGCCGCCGCGCGGAGGCGCGCGATCTGAGCGATCTGAGCGATGTGGTCTTCCGAGAGCCACCGGTTGTTGTCGACGAGCGCCTGGGCCTCGTCGAGCTGACGTGTCGCACCGGCCGCATCGCCTGCAGCTAGCGCATTCTCAGCGAGCCTTCGCAACAGACCCGCACGCACGTCGAGCGGCAGCTTCTCCCAGCTCGACTTGATCAGCGCCTCCGCGCGCTCGCGACGCGTCGCATCGGAATAAAGCGTCCGATGGAGCTCCGCCGCCGTCTGAAGCGACGCGGCCATGGCATCGAAACCGCCGCTCTTCACGGCGGTCGAGAGCAGCTCCATGCGCTGATCGAACTGCTCGGGCGTGGAGCGAGACGCGACGACGACCTGCACGGTCTGGATCTCCGCTTCGCCGACGCGCGCAGTGAGCTTTGCGACGGCCTCGGTGTCGCCGAGCCAGTAGCACGCAGCG
>JBIKYW010000306.1:0-4504 GCA_044355055.1 Planctomycetota bacterium
GTACGAGCCGAAGTTCGTCGCGACGCTCGCACGCCCAGCCACGCGCTCGATCAAGTGACCGTGCGTCCACACTGCGAGCACGCTCTCGCCCGGCACGCGCTCGGGAACGCTGGAGATCCACTCCGCGCCCAGACGCGCTCCGAGCTGCGCCGGCCGCTCGAAACGCAGCGCATCCTTGCGCGTGCTCCAGCGCTCGAGGCTGCGCGCAACGGCGGGCCCCGACGCCAAGACTGCGATCGCGGCCGCCAGTAGCGCGATCCAAGGGGCGGCCAGACGCTCGCGAACGACACGCGAAAGGCCTCGAGCGAGCCCGACACCGAGCCCGACCGCGAGCGGAAGCGCGAGTCCCTCCGCAAAGCGCGACTGCCCCAGCGCCTGCAAGCCGAGCACCGCGAGCGCGATCGTCCACGGCAACAAGGTCCATTCCCCGCGCCAAGACCAGCGAGCAAGCGCGACGCACAGGATCGGCCACGCGAATCCTGCGAAACCGAGCATGCGCAGAAACGGCGCGAGCCCGCCGTCGCGGAGCAATGGCTGCGACTCACCGATGCGCGCCATGAACGAGTCCGCGCGGCTCACCCACTCCCACCCTTCCCGGACTCCGCGGGCAGGCGCGGCCTCGGAGAACAGCAGAAACGCCGCAACGAGCGCAGCAAGCATCGCAATCCAAGCCGGAAAACGCGCTCGAACCAGCTCATATCGACCTGCGAGCGCGAGCGGCAAGAACGCGACGCCCGCGAGCGCCAAGTAGGCCGCATGGAACCAAGAGAGGTTGATCACGATCCACGGCTGCGTCTCCCGCCATGGACTGGAAGCAAGGGCCGGCGCGACGGCGAACAGCGCCGAGGCGTGGAATGCGAACGCGAACACTCCGAGCGATGTCTCGCGACTTCGCGTCATGAATGTGAGCAGCGCGAGCACCAGCTGCACTTCGGCGATCAAGATCAACGCCGCAACCCACGATCCCAGCGCGAATCCGGCGAGGAGGCCGGCCAGCACCCCGAGCCACAGCGCACGCCGCTTGGAATCCAGACTCGACGTTGTGAGCGCAGCACCTGTCAGCGCCAGCACGACACCACTCACCAGCGACACGAACGCGTGATGATCGCCGTTGCCGAGCTTGCCGTATTCGATCGCAGCTCCATGGAACGCGTGAGCGAGCCCCGCTGCCAAACCCGCTGCCGGTCCCGCGAGCTTCCATGCGACGGCCAACGCCAGAAGACTCGTCAGCAGGCTCGCAACGAACGCGGCACTGCCGACCGCGCGCTCGATCCAACTCGCGCGGTCCGCATCCGGTGCGAAGGGGCCGAGCGCGAACGCCAGGAAGCGGGTGTAGTACGGCGGCCACGGGATCGCGGATCCACGGGGAGCGTCGAGTCGCTCATCGCGCTCCGCCACATGCCCCTCCGCGAGAGCCCGCTCGAGCCGCCGCATGTGGTACTGACTGTCAGGATCGGTGGTGAACCAGCCCTGTCGCCCCGGGATCTCGACCCGACGATTTTGAGCCTCGCGCGCAAACCACGACGCGCTCGCCACGAGGACGAGAGCGAGGAGCCAAGCGAGACGCCGCGACATGGCTGCCTAACCTAGCGTGCGCGAGGACGGACCTGCAGTGTCCGCTGCATCCGCGCCGTTAGACCGACCCGGCCGCGCTCGGCTTGGCGTCGCCCAGAGCCGACACTGCCTCGCTGCGCTGCATGCGTCGCGCGTCGTCGACGAGCTCGCGCAAAGTGCGATTGTGGGCCGAAGTTCGAGCTTCCTCGTCGAGCGCGCGCAGGGCGCGGTCCGCGAGCGCATCGAGCGAGACGAAGCGTGCTTCGTGCGAGCCGCGGACTTCGCCGCGAACGGCGACCAATACGTCTCGAATCCGAATCGTCGCGGGATCACGCGCGGGCTGCCAACCGACGAGGCCGCCCGCAGCGGCGGGCTCGATCGCCGAGCACAGGCCGTGCTCGCGCAGCTCGCCCAAGAGCCGCTCTACGGTCGAGCTGGACACGCCGACACGCTGCGCAAGCTCCGGAACCGTTGGGGCCGATTCTCCCGCGAGGAACGAGTCGGTCACGCGCGCCATGAGCCGTACGGAGACGTGCTCGGCGTGCGCTGGGCGCAAGACAGAGCCACGCCCCACGCCCTGATATTCGTGGTGACGCTCATGCGCATAGGCGAGCTCGGCGCCCGCGAGGACGATCACCCACGAGAGCTGAACCCACACGAGGAAGATCGGAATCGCCGCAAAACCGGCGTAGATCGCGCTGTACTTCGCGACGCCGATCTGCACCTCGATGTGGGCCACGAGCGCGAGCTCCCACGCGAGCGCGGCAAAGGCACCCCCCAAGAGCGCCGACGAGACGCGACCCTTGCGATTCGCCATCACGAGGTACATCAGCGAGAACGCGATCCAGCCGACGAACACGGGCGCGAGCTTGATGAGCACTTGGATCACCGGCCCGAGCCCCAGATCCTGCTGCACGAAGCGCAGCACTCCCGCATTCTGCGCCGCGGTCGTCACACCGATGGCCACGACGAGGAAGATCGGAGTGATGATCACCATCGTCAGGTAGTCGGAGAGCTTGCGCACCCACGTGCGCGCCTTCCGCACGCTCCAGATCTGATTGAAGGCGTTCTCCACGTTGGCCAGCAGGCGGAACGAAGCCAGCATGAGCACGAGGAGGCCCAAGGCGCCGAGTTGGGTGACATCGGTGCGGTCGACGGTCTCGAGCACATTGTCGAACACGCCGCGGAGATGGGAGAGCCCCTGCGCAGGCTCGGCAGCGCCGACGAGCACCGGAGTGCTCACGTCGACGATGAGCGGCGAGGCCTCGCGCGGCCCAAACAGCTGGTCGAAGTAGGGATCGATGTACTCCTGTCGCAACTTGTCGTAGAGGCCGAACCCCTTCAGCGTGGCGAACGAGAACGCGAGCAGCGGAACGAGCGACAGCACGGTCGTGTACGTGAGCGCCATCGCGCGCAACAGGCAGTTATCCCCGAAGAATCCGACCGTGGCGAGGAAGAGCACCCGGCACGTCTTGTAGACCGCGCGCCGCAGGCCGCCGAGCTCCGCGAGGCGCTCGTCCCAGACGCGCTCGGTCAGGAATTGCAGGACCTTCCCTTGCGGCCCCTTGTTGAGCAGCGGCAGCCGCGCCAGCTTCTCCGGAAAGGCATGCTTCGCGTTGTTGTCCATGCTCACGTTCTCCCCCTACTTCTTGCGTTCCATCAACACGTACGCCGTGCCGCCGCGGGCCATCCACACGCGCTCGAGGTCGCTGCGGCGATACACGCGCGCACCGCTCGCCGGGTCGGACACCGCGGGATCATTCACGTGCACACCGCCCTTGCCATCGAAACCGGTGAGAACCAAGAGGTGTCCCGCGGTCTTCTCGTAGGGCGCTCCCTCGAGCTCCCCCACCTTCGCGGCGATGGAGATGATGAGCGGCTGTCCGGCAGCGATCGAGTCCTCGACGGTCTTCCAGTCGTGGAAGCGCGCGAGATAGCCGGGCACGCCGAGCTCGAACGCGCCCTGAATCGCGCGCGTCCAGTTGCCGTAGATATCGTGACGGCGATCGAAGCACAGCTCCGCGACCTCGAGCGTCGGCCGCTTCACGCCGCGGTGCTCGAGCATCATCGCCACCGACGTCGGTGAGCAGATGCGTCCCGCGATCTCAGGCTGCTCGGTCTTCTGGCTGCGAAACGGAACCGCGATGCGCCTGTCGAGCGCGGGAGCGGGCTGGGTCGGCGCGCCCTCGACCTTGCGGCTGAAGCACAGCGTCATGCGCCGCAGGAGGACGGCCTGCGCGTTCCCCGGCTCGGCATTCACCGTCCGGACGCGATACTGCGCGCGATTCCAAGTGCGCTCGGAGACGAAGAAATCGACGTCGATCTTGCCGCCGTCGAAGCTCGTCGTGAGCGGCGCCGCGAAGTCGAAGCGCGGACCGCCGGGATCGTCCTTGCGCAGGTAAAGGGGCGGCGGCGTGACCGGTCCGAAGTCTCCCACGTAGAGCCAGGGCGACCAAGGCGTCTTGCCGCTCTCGCGGACGCGCAGCTCGACGCACATGCCCGTGCCCTTCGGCAGCGAGACGTTCCACGAGAGCAGCGCCTCTTGGAAACCACCGGCGACGAATAGCTCCGCCGACTCGTAGAAGCCATCGAGCCAGCCGGCGAGGTTCGCAGGGTCGCGCGCCCAGATCTGGTCGATCTGCTCTTCGCTGCCCACCACGGCGCCGCTGATCAGCTTGACCGGCGCGTCCGCGTTGAGTTCGCCGCGATAGGCGCTCGACATTCCGCCGGCATAGAAATCCTCGAAGGACTCGTGGCGCACGAGCGTGTGCTGCCAATGCGCGGGCGCGGGTTCTTGCATGGCGAGAATCGTCGAGACGGCGAGTGCGAGCATCGGGGCCCTTTCCGGCGCCGACTCCGGCGCGGGACTCCATCCTCGGCTTGCGGCCCGTCACTTGTCGAGGGTGCAGTCGCCCGCGCCCGACGGCGAGCTAGTTCGGAGACGCAATCC
>JBIKYW010000307.1:0-4503 GCA_044355055.1 Planctomycetota bacterium
CGCGCGCGCCGCATCGCTCTTCGCCTTGTCGCCGAGCCGCATCCAGAGCCCCGGCGCGAGGAGCGCGAGCACGCCCTGCGGCTCGGGATCCTTCTCGATCAGCGCCGCGAGCTCGGCGCGCGCTTCCTCGGCCTGATTCGAGCCGTAGCGGAGGGCAAACATCACGGCGGCCGCTGCGAGCACCTTGGACGCGCCGCAGGCGGGGTCGCGGCGCGAGGCATCCATGCAGCCGTCGAGGAGCTGCTTCTCGTTGGGCAAGCTCTCGCGCGAGCCCAGTCCGATCGCGGGCACGCACAGCATCAGCAAATTACCGAGGCCGCCCAAGTGCGCCGCAGCCGCGGCCTGCGACGGCCGCACCTGTGCCTCGGAGCCCTTCGAAGTCGCGCGCGGCGCGCCGTGCGCCGCGAGCCAGTCGAGCAGCTCGTCCTCCATCGGCAGCGCCGCATCCTCGACGCGGGCGAGGCCCGTGCGGCGAATGCGATGCACCTCCTTGGCCGTCGCTCCGTCGAAGATCGCGAGTTCGACGCGGAAGCTGCCCTCCTCCCGCGCGAGCGAGCCTTGGACGACAAACGCCGGGCGCGCCTCCGCGGGACGCCCCTTCAGGAGCGCCTCGGTCGGCCACATCTGTCCCATGACCACGAACGCGCCGCCGGGCATCAGCGGAACGATCACCTCCGAACGCGCGCTGCTGCGCAGGTAGACAGACTCCGACAGGTACAACGGCAGGGCCCGCGCCATGCGCGCGAGCTCCTCGTCCACCGCCGGCTGGGCCTTGGGATCCTGCGACTTCGCGAGCGCTTCGTCGGCGAAGCCCGCGAACGTGACGAGCGGCGCGCTCGCCTCCTTCTTGGGGCCGAGCCACGGCGCGCCGAGGCCCTGCATCCACAGCGGGCCTTGCACCATGAAGAGCCGAATCTCGAGCTGCTGCTGCGGATTCGCGGCCTGTCCCGCCGCGGCGGGCGCCGCCGGGGGAGTCGGCGCGGGCAGGCCGAGCTGAGCCGCAAACTGCGCCAAGGCCTGAGCCAAGGGCGGCACGTTCAAGGCGGCGAGGCGCTGGTAGAGCGCGCGCGCTTCCTGCGTGCGTTGGAGCTGAATCAGGGCGCGCAAGAGGTTGAAGCCGGTCTCCGGCCGCTGACGACGCTCGTCGTAGATCGGTGCGACGAGCTCGACCATCTCCTGCAGCCGCCCAGCCTTGCCGAGCTCGGCGCTGATCGCCATCAGGGCGTTGGGATCTTGGGCCACCCCGCCCATCGCCGTGCGCAGCAACGCCAGCGCGGGCTCGACCTCCTGCCGGCGCAGCTGCTGCTGCGCGAGCCAAGCCTTCGCACGCCAGTTGCCCGGCGCCTGCGCGAGGTCGGAGAGAAACTCGAGCACCGCCGTCTCCCCCGCGGCCTGATGCATCAGCTGGCAGGACCAGCTCAGCGCGTTCTCTTGGTTGGCGTCGAGCTCGAGCGCCCGCGAGAGCAGCGTCTGGGCGCCATCTTCGTCGCCGCGCGCCTGCCGCATCCGCGCGAGGTTGACCACGCACACCGCCGACTCGCCGTTGCGCTCGATCGAGCTCTTGAGCGTCGCCTCGGCCTCGTCGTGGCGCCCGCACTGGAACTGCGCCGCCGAGAGCAGCACGCGCCCGCGCTCGGCCCCGCGGTCGAGCTCATCGAGCCGCACCGCCGCGGCGAGCACCGCCTCGTGCAGACCGTTCTCGAGGCCGAACACCACCTGCTGGTAGAGCTGCTCCGGCTGACCCCAGACCGCCTCCAAGAGCTTGGGCAGCACCTTCTCAGCGAACTCCGCACGCGGGATCTCGCGCGGCTGTCCCTGTTGGTCGTACACCGTGATCGTTTCCTTGGCGGCCATCGTCGTTCGTCCTCGTGTTCGAAGGGGCGGAGATTCTCGCCCAGCGGAGGCCGCGGGAAAAGGGGCGGCTCGAAAGCGACAGGTTGAATCGCCCGACGGTTTCGGTAGATACAAGCTGTCCACTGGAGTTTCGTGCGAGGGGCGAGGCGTGAACGAAAAGGGCACAGCGACATTGTTTGACGAAGTCGAGGGCGCGGCGGCGGGCGGAGAGTCCCCCACGGCGGCGAAGGCCGCCAAGTCGGAGGGCAGCAAGCCCGAGAAGGCCGAGCCGGCCGAAGCGGGGCGACGCAAGACCGCGCAGGAGCTCGCCGAGCGCCAGCGCGAGATCTCGGTCTCCGAGTTCTTCACCAAGAACCGTCACCTGCTCGGCTTCGACTCGCCGCTCAAGGCGCTGCTCACCGCCGTGAAAGAGGCGGTCGACAACTCGCTCGACGCCTGCGAAGAAGCCGGCATCCTGCCCGAGGTCGTGGTCGAGATCACGCCGACCGGCGAGGATCGCTTCCGCGTCGCCGTCGAGGACAACGGTCCGGGCATCGTGAAGGAGCAGATCCCGAAGGTGTTCGGCAAGCTGCTCTACGGCTCCAAGTTCCACAAGCTGTCGCAATCGCGCGGCCAACAAGGCATCGGCATCTCGGCGGCGGGCATGTACGGCATGCTCACAACGGGCAAGCCGATGAAGATCATCAGCAAGCCTGGCAAGCGCGCCAAGGCCCACGAGTTCTTGCTTTCGATCGACACAACGAAGAACAAGCCTGACATCCACGACGAGAAGTCGCTCGCCGACTGGCACCGCGAGCACGGCACGCGCGTCGAGATCGAGATGGAGGCCCGCTACCAAAAGGGCCTGCGCTCGGTCGACATGTACTTGAAGCAGACCGCGATCGCGAACCCGCACGTGCAGCTCACGTACGTCGATCCGGGCGGCGAGCGCATCGTGTACGAGCGCGGCACGAAGCAGCTCCCGCCGGAGGCCGTCGAGATCAAGCCGCACCCGCACGGGGTCGAGCTCGGCGTGCTGATCCTGATGCTGAAGGAAACGAGCGCGCGCACGCTCTCGGGCTTCCTGCAGGAAGAGTTCGTCCGCGTCGGCCCCAAGGTCGCCGAGGAAATCTGCGACACCGCGAAGGTCTCGGAGAAGGCCTATCCGTCGCGCATCGCGCGCGAAGAAGCCGCTGCGCTGCACGCCGCGATCCAAAAGACCAAGATCAGCGCCCCGCCGACGAACTGCATCTCGCCGATCGGCGAGGAGCTCGTGCTGCAGGGTCTCAAAAAGGAAATCGAAGCCGACTTCTACGCCGCGGTCTCGCGCCCGCCCGCCGTGTACCGCGGAAATCCGTTCGTGATCGAGGTCGGCATCGCCTACGGCAAGCCCGGTGGCGTCGGCCTCGAAGTCACGGACGAAGGTCGCATCCAAAAGCGCAAGTCCGTCGTCGTCAGCGAAGACTTGGTCGGCAGCGCCGACGAACCGATCCGCGTGCTGCGCTTCGCCAACCGCGTGCCGCTCTTGCACCAACAGTCCGCCTGCGCCGTCACCAAGGCCGTGATCCAGACCAACTGGCGCTCCTACGGACTACAGCAGCCCAAGGGCGCGCTACCGATCGGCCCCGCGGCCGTGCTCGTGCACATCGCGAGCGTCTGGGTGCCCTTCACCTCCGAGTCAAAGGAAGCACTCGCGGCCTACGAGGAGATCCTGAAGGAGATCAAGCTCGGGCTCCAAGAGTGCGGCCGCAAGATGGGCACGTACATCAAGAAGGGCCAGCGCCTGCGCTCGGAGTTCGACAAGCGCTCGTACATCGAGAAGTACATCCCCCACATCGGGATCGCGCTGCAAGAGATCCTCGACCTCTCGGACAAGGAGCGCGACGGCACCGTCGGCACGCTCGACGACTGCCTGCAGAAGTCGCGCAAGGTCTGAGCCCGTGGCCACAGCCGACCCGAGGATCCTGCGTGAGCTCGAGCGGACCCGTTGGCGCTACGCCGAGGGCAACCTCGCTGCCTTGCGTGAGCTTCGCCGCCGCATCGACGCCATCGGCGGCGCGTCGGAGAAGTTCCTGACCTACACCGAGCTCATCGACGGCATCGAGTTCCGGCTCGCCAACGTCAACGGCGGAGCGCCGCATCGCATCGGCGCCTGGGACGATCTCGACCGCGCGTTGATCGGCGACTTCCTCGGCCGGCTCGTCGTCGACAGCTACCGCGAAGGCGGATTCTTCGTGAGCGCCCTCGTCGTCAGCCGCGAGGAGCAGACTCCCGGCAAGGGCTTCTACGACCTCGCGCGACAGGTGGGCGCACTCAAGAGCAAGGACAAGTACGCCGAGCTCGAGTTCTGGATGAAGCACGTGAACGCCGCGCGCGAGTGGTACGCCTCGCGCTGCGGCTGACCCGCTAGGTCTGGCGCCACCGGAAGCTGGCAGGCGCTACTTCTTGCGCGGCGCACGCGTGGGGCGCGGCTTGGGGAGCTTGGCCGCGGGCGGCGTCGGCGCGCGTGCGTCGAACTGCGCGAGCAACTTCTTCGGCGCGATCAGGCGGTAGCTCTCCTCGATCCAGGCCTCGAGCTCGCTGACCGTCGGCGCCTCGTCGAGGTCGAAGCGCAGCGTCAGCCAGCCGCTCTTGCCCAGCCCGTAGCCGGTCGGAGTGGCGAACGAACGC
>JBIKYW010000308.1:0-4502 GCA_044355055.1 Planctomycetota bacterium
AATCGGAATCTTGTACCAGTGTGCGACCAGCATCTTCACGCCGACGAACACGAGGATCAGCGCGAGGCCGTGCTTGAGGAAGTGGAACAGCCCGATCAAACCCGCGACGGCGAAGTACAGGGCGCGCAGGCCGCAGATCGCCATGACGTTCGAGCTGTAGAGCACGAAACGGTCGTGCGTGATGCCGAGCGCCGCGGGGACCGAGTCGACGGCGAACAGGACGTCGGTGGCCTCGACCACGAGCAGGCACAGGAACATCGGCGTCGCGAACGAGAGTCCGTCGCGCTTCACGAAGAACTTGGCGCCGTCGAAGTCACTCGTCACGCGCAGGAAGCGTCGCGAGAAGCGCAGCACGATGTTCTTCTCGGGCTCGATCTCCTTGTCCTCCGCGAAGGCGAGCTTCACGCCGGTGATGAGCAAGAACGCACCGAGGATGTAGGTCGTCCAGTGGAAGCGCTCGACCAGCTCCACGCCGAGGAAGATGAACACGGCGCGCATGACGAGCGCACCTACGATGCCCCAAGTGAGCACGCGGTGCTGGTTCTCCGGCGCGATGCGGAAGAACTTGAAGAGCACCACGAACACGAACAGGTTGTCGACGCTGAGCGCCTTCTCGGTCAGGTAGCAGGTCGCGTACGCCGCTGCGGAGTCGGCGCCCTTCTCGTACCAGACGACACCGCCGAGCGCCGCGGCGAGCACGATCCACACGACCGTCCAGCCGAGCGACTCCTTGAAGCCGATCACGTGGGCCTGTCGGTGGAAGACGCCGAGGTCGAGCGCCATCGAGATCACCACGATGGCGCCAAAAATCAACCAGAGGACCGTATCACCCACAGAGCACCATCTTGATGTGCGGCGGCAGCCGCTTCGCGAGTCCGTTGACGACGTGTCCGCGGATCAGGTTGTAGACCGCACTGCGCTGCGTGGCGCCGACCATCACGGCATCGACGCCCAGCGTCTCCGCCGCGCGCACCATGCCTTCGACCGCGTTGTAGGACACGGTCCAGATCGGAATGAGGTTCATGCCTTGGCGCTCCGCCTTGCGCGCCGCGTCGAGCAGCGGCCCCTCCGCGCCCGAGCGCTTGGGCGAGTCGACCTCGGAGTTGCGCACGAAGAGTCCGGTGCGCTCCTCGATGAAGAGCGCGTAGATCGTGGTGCCGCCGAGCCCCTTCTCGCGCAGGATCGCCTCCTGCAGGAGCGAGTCGTTCGCCGTGCGGATGCCAACCAGAGTGTGCGAGGGATAGAGCGCGACGATGTTCTCGGCCTGAGCGAGGCTGAAGATCTCGGTCTCGCCCTTCTCGAGCTCGTGCTCGGAGTGCTCGATCGTCTCTTGGGCGATGCGCTTGAAGAGCGGCGTGCCGTAGAACCAGTCCGTGAACCACTTCTGCTGCGTGCCGATCGCGAAGAGCAGGCCCGCGATCACGAGCAGTCCGCCGAAGATCGTCGCGTCCTTCTTGACCATCAGCGCCGTGAACCAAGCGACCACGACCATGATCGTGGTCGCCACGCCGAGCCAGAAGCGCAGGCTGCGGTCGTTCTCGCGCCAGCGCGTGAGGTCGAGACCGAGCGACGTCAGCACGAACGCGCCCAGCAACCCGAACGCATAGAGGTTGCCGAGCATCACCAAGTCGCGGCCGGTGATGAGCACCATCAGAATCGGCACGAGCGTCGCGATCGCGATCGCCACGTGCGGCGTACCGAAGCGCCGGTTGCGCCATGTCACGAGCTCGGGCATGAAGTGCGCGTCGGCGAGTGCCAAGAACACGTGGTACGCGCCGATGATCGCGGTATTCGCGGCAAACAAGAGCAGCGAGCTGGCTGTCGCAACCACCGCGATGCGCACGGGGAAGCCGCCATAGACCTGCGCGAGCTCGCTGATGAAGCGCTCCTGCTTCAGCTCGTCGCCCTTGATGTCCGCTCCGAGCAGTCCGACGGTGAACAGCGTCAGCAGCGGGGAGGTGAGAAGGATCGAGCCGACGACGAAACGCATGCCCTTCGTCGCGGTGAGCTTGAGCGGCAGCTTCATCGCCGGGCTGAGCTGGCTGATGCTCTCGAGGCCCGAGAAAGCGAGCCATGCGCTCGAATAGCCGACGAGCAAGGTCGGCGCGGTCAGCTCGGGCCCGTGGAACACGGTGTCGAGCATCGTGCTCCATCCATCGGGGCCGAGCTTGAGCAGCGTTGCGCCGATCACGCCGATGTTCACCACGAACGCCGCCGCCGCCATCACCAGTGCGAGCACGGCGCTCTCGCGGATGCCGATCGTGTTGATCAGCGCGAGCAGGAGCAGCGCCGCGATGGCGACAGAGACTACGTGCTCCTCCAACCACGGAAACACGCTGCCGAGGTACACGACGCCCGAGAGCGACGAGATCGCGCTCGTGACGAAGTAGCTGACCGAGATCAGCAGTCCGCCGATCAGGCCCATGCGCGGGCTGAAAGCCTCGCTCGCGACCGTCACGACGCCACCGCCCTCGGGGTGACGCCAGCAGATCTCGATGTACTTCTGCGCGAGCAGCACGAAGCCGATGAGCGCGACCGCGACGAACAAGGGCGCCGCGTCACCGACCTGCTGGTACAGGATCCCCGGCACGTAGTAGATCGACGTGCCGATGTCCGAGAACACGACCGCCCACACGAGCAGCGGCGAGAGCTGTCGCAGCGACGCTCCTTGGGAGCGCGCGAGTTCCTGAGTCGAGGCGGGACCCGATTGCATGGTTGCCGACTGCGCGCGCGGCAGGGCGCGCGCAGTCGGCTCCGGTGGCTCTCAGCGGAAGAAGGCCAAGGTGACGATCACGAACAGCGGAATGAGGATCCCGAGGCTGTAGGCCATGTAGCCAAAGAAGCCGGGCATCTTGACGCCGTTCTCCTCGGCGATGGCCTTGACCATGAAGTTCGGGCCGTTGCCGATGTAGGTGTTGGCGCCCATGAACACGGCGCCGCAGGAGATCGCCATCATCAGCGCCTGCGCCGCCGCGCCCTTGTCGAGCAAGAGGCCGAGCTGGTCACCGGTCAGCCCCTCCTTGCCCGCCGCCGTGGCGGCGAAGGTCAGGTACGTGGGCGCGTTGTCGAGGAAGCTCGAGAGCGCTCCCGTGCTCCAGAAGTACTGCCAAGGCTCGGTCATGCCGAACGAGAGGCCGAGGACTTCGGGGCGAGCACCGCTGCCCCATGCGTTGAGGATCTCGAGCGCCGGAATCATGCAGATGAAGATGCCGACGAAGAGAACGGCGACCTCGACGATCGGCGCCCATGAGAACTTGTTTGCGTCGCGGTTCGCCTTGTTCGTGGTCATGTAGCCGAGCACGCCCATCAGAGCCATGAGACCTTCCTGCGGGCCAAAGCCCCACTTGAAGTGGCCCTTGCCGACGATGACGAGCACCACACCGAGGAGGAACAGGAAGTTGAGACCGCCCTCGATCTTGAGCGGCTCGTGCTTCTGCACCTCTTCGAGCTGCGAGCCAGGACGCTCGCGCTCTTCCTTGGCGAACACCTGCTGATCCCAGACATTGAAGGCGACGAGCAGCGCTCCGTTCACGAGCAGCCACTCCTTCCAGAGATTGAAGGTCCAGCCGAAGGGCACGCCCTTCAGGAAGCCCAAGAACAGCGGCGGGTCGCCGAGCGGTGTCAGCAGTCCGCCGCAGTTCGACACGATGAAGATGAAGAAGACGACGATGTGCACCTTGCGCACGCGCGGCGCATTCGCGCGCAGCAGCGGCCGGATCAGGAGCACCGAGGCGCCCGTGGTGCCGATGAAGCTCGCGATCACCGCGCCGATGCCGAGGATCGCGGTGTTGAGCAGCGGCGTGCCCGACAGCGACCCGCGGATGTAGATGCCGCCCGTGATCACGAACAGCGCGCCCAAGAGGCAGATGAACGAGACGTACTCCTCGAGGCTGTGGACGAGCTTCGTCCCACCCGCGCTGCCGTAGTTCATCAGCAGGAACGCGACCACCGGCACCGCGAACAGTGCCGAGACGATCGCTCGGTTCTTGTTGTGCTCCCACCAGTGACCTGCGACGAGGGGCAGGATCGCGATGGAGAGGAGGATCCCTGCGAAGGGCAGGAGGCTCCAGAGCGGCATCGAGACGCCGAGGCTCTCTCCCCCCTCCGCGAGGGCCGGCGAGGCCAGCAGGGCGAGGGCCGCGGGCGCCCGCAGCAAACCGGGCCGGGCGAGGGCGCGCGAGGCGCGTCGGATCAAACCGTGGGACATCGAGGGACAGCTCCGTGGGGGAGGGGACCGTGTGGGGGTGCGAAGCGTTGCTTGGGGGGAGCGCCCGCCGCGGTCTGAACGGGAACGAGTCTGAGGCCCGCGCCCCCGCGGATCAAGCGATCAACCGCTCCCCCTACCCCCGCACTTCGCGCGGTTTTCTTGCAGATTTCGGGCAAGTTCGGGAGGCCGGCATGGGGGGCTAGCGCGCTGCGCCGCCGCTCGGCGGCCGTGGTCGCAGCTCGGGCGGGAGCGCCGGGGGGCTCGCCATGACCCCCGCCCAGTCCGCCCCGAGGGT
>JBIKYW010000309.1:0-4498 GCA_044355055.1 Planctomycetota bacterium
TCCGGCGCGGCGGTCTTCTACGTCATCGGCTACGGGCTCGTCGGCTTCATTCCGTTCTATTTCCTAGGTCCGCGCGCCGCGCGGATTGGCCGCGAGTCGGGCTACATCACCCAAGCCGAGATGGTCGCGGGCGAGTGCGGACACCGCGCCCTCGCGGGGACGATGGCGCTCGTGAGCGCACTTTCCTTCGTCCCGTACCTCGCGCTTCAGATCAAGGGCGCGGGTCTCGTGGTCGAGCGTCTCACGGAGGGTCAGGTTCCGCAGTGGCTCGGCGGCGCCGCGTGCTACGCGGTCGTGCTCGCGTACGTCCTGAAGAGCGGGGTGATGGGCGTCGGCTGGACCAATGTCTTTCAGGGCGTGCTGATGATGGGGCTCGCTTGGGCGTTTGGCCTCTGGCTGCCCTACAAGCTCTACGGCGGCGTCGGACCGATGTTCGAGCAGATCCACGCGGCAAGGCCCGAGCTCCTCGCCGTTCCCGGCACCAAGTCGTGGCAGTGGTTCCTCTCCGCGGGCGTGATCTCGATGATCGGGTTCGGCTGTTGGCCGCACCTGTTCATGAAGGCCTTCTCCGCGCGTGACGATCGCACGCTGCGGCGCACGGTCGTGTTCTATCCGACCTTCATGGTGTTCCTCGTTCCGATCTTCCTGATCGGCTTCGCGGGCGTCCTGTTCCCGACGCCGCCTTCGAGCCCGGAGCAGATTCTGCCGCACATGCTGATGAGCCTCGACCTGCCCGCGGTGGTGGTGGGGCTCTTCTGCGCCGGCGCGCTCGCCGCGGGCATGTCGACCGGCGATGCCATCGTGCACGCATCGGCTTCGATCCTCGTACGTGATGGCTGGATCACGGCGCTCGGCCGCAAGCTCACCTCGACCGAAGAGCGGCGCTACGTGCGCGTGCTCGTGGTGGTGTTGATGCTCCTCTCGTACTTGCTCGCGGTCTTGTACGAGGGTGATCTCGTCTCGCTCCTTCTCTATGCCTACGGCCCGATCGCGCAATTTCTCCCCGGAATGTTGATCGCGCTGTGCGCGACGCGGCGCGATGGCGTGGCGGTGCACGTCGCGATGCTCGTCGGAGTGGCGACCTGCGTGACCCTCAAGGCACTCCCCGAATGGAGTCCCTGGGGCTTGCACGAGGGCATTGTCGGGCTCGTGCTCAACGTCGCGGTGCTAGGACTGCTCTATGCCGCTCGGCGCGGCGCATCGCTCAGCGTCCGGGCTTGAAGCAGCGCGCGAGCGTCAGGTCTTGGTCGCGGTACGAGCTTTGGGAGCGGCCCTCGGCGTAGAGACGCTCGGGCACGCCGCTGGAGCGGTAGAAGCGCAGGCGGAAGAAGACCTGACCGTCCTCGACGAGGAAGGGCACGTCGTGTGCGCGCACTTCGAGGACTGCCGCGGTCCCCATGCGGCCTCCGGCGGTCGTGTCGCGCCAGCCGAAGCCGTTGTCGAAGAACCCCGCATAGTTGTTGCGCATCTCGCCGACGTCGACATCGACGGGCAGCATCTCGGCCGCGAGGTGGGGAGGGATCACGACGCGCTCGCGGCTGGCGAAGATGTAGAAGCTGCCGGGCGAGAGGATGCAGGTGCCGTCCTTCGCGAACACGGGCTCCCAGAAGTCCCGCGGATCGTGCGCGCCTTCCCGTGAGAAATGCACGACGCCGGTGTGGTGCTGGGCACGCCAGCCCGCCGGGTCACGCCCCGCGAGGCCGAGGCGCAGCTCGATGCCACCCTTGTCGTCGAAACGCACGTGCTCGATCGGCACCGGGCGCTCGCCCTCCCAGCACAAGGGCGTTCGTTCGTACTCCGCGCGCAGCTCGTCGCGGGTCAGCGCCGGATCGCCCTGCGAGAGACGTAGCTGGCACAGGCGGTCCCCGCGCTTCAAGCGCACGGGAAAGGAGAGCGGCGAGACTTCGAGCCAAAGTTTTCCGCGGTAGCCCGCGGGCGCCTCGTTGAAGCGCGGATGTCCCGGCACGAGCACGCGCGTGAAGAGGTCGCAGCGACCGGTCGAGCTGCGCGGATTGAACGAGGCGCTCACACCGCTCGGGAGCGCGAGCTCTTCTTCGAGGGGAACCAGATACACGAGGCCCTTCTCGAGCACCGCACCCTCGCCGCCGAGCCACAGGCGGCTCGTCTCCAGCTGCTCGAGGCGCTCTTCGAGCGGGGTCGAGCCCGGCAGGAATCCGGCGCGGATGCGCGAAGCAAAGGCGCCGAGGCGGAGGTCCAAGCTAGCGGCTTGGAGCTGGGCCTCGGAGATCGCCGGTGCGCCGGAGCTCGGACGTACGAGGGAGCCGAAGTGTGCGCGGAGGTCGCGGTCGACGAGGAGCTGGCCGCGGTCGAGCGAAGTCTGGGTCATGGGGGCCGAAGAGGATGACGTCGAGCCGCCGCTCGGGAAAGTCCCGAGATGGCGCTCCGCGCTCACTAGCCGCAGCCGATGCCCTTGCGCGCCTCGGCCACGATGCGCTCGGCGGCCTCGACGTTCTGTCCGGCGAGCACGAGCACCTCGGAGCTCACCTGCAACGACGCCTCGACCTCCTGAGCCACGACATGTTGGGCTCCCGCGGCGCGCAGGCGCGCGACGTCCGCTCGATAGCGGGCGCGTGCCGTGATCGGAACCTCGGGATTGAGCTCGCGCACCGCGCGGACGGCGCGGACCGTTGCATCGGGATCATTGAGCAGAACCGCGACCTGCGAAGCATGGCGCACGTGGGCACGATCGAGCAGGTCGCGATGCGTGACGTCCCCGAACTCGATCGGCTCGCCACGCTCGCGCGCGAGCTTCACTCGCTCGACGGAAAGATCGAGGATCTCGTAGGGAACGTGCGCGGCGCGCAGCGACGTCGCCAAGAGCTCGCCGCCCACTCCGTAGCCCAAGATGACGACGTGCCCCGAATGTTCCGTGGCCGAACGCTCGGACAAGGGTCGGGCCGCGAGCATTCGATCGAGCGGACGGAGCCGTGCCGCGAGCTTGGAGAGGGCAGGCTTGGCGGTTCCGGCGAGGGGCGCGAGCAGCATCGTGATCACGCTCGCGTTCAGAAACTCCGCGAGTTCATGCTCGCTCTCGAGCCCGACGTCGAAGCCCAGCTGCGCCAAGACGAAGCTGAACTCGCCGATCTGCGCCACGCCCGCACCGGCCAAGAGCGCGACTCGAACGGGGGCGCGCATGAGGAGGCCCGCGAGCGTCGCCAGCAGAAACTTTGCCAGCATGAGTCCCAGCGCGAGCGCGCCTACGAGGAACCACTCGTCGCGCAGCACTTGAAAATCGAGCAGCATCCCGAGCGACACGAAGAACAGGCTCGTGAAAAGGTCGCGCAGCGGCAGCACGTCCGCGAGCGCCTGATGTCCGTACTCGCTGTCCGCGAGGACGAGGCCTGCGAGAAAGGCCCCGAGCGAGAGCGAGAGCCCGACGAGGCTGGTGGCCCCTGCGATGCCGGCGCACACGCCGAGCACCGTGAGCAAGAAGACGTCGCGACGCCCCGTGCGCGCGACGGCTCGCAGGAGTGGCGGCAGGACGAAACGCGCCAAAACGACGGTACTGATCATCACCGCCGCCGCCTTGGCGATAGCGAGGCTCACCGAAAGCGCGCTCGCGGTGCCCGCGGCGAGCATCGGCACGATGAGCATCATCGGCACGACGCAGAGGTCTTGGAAGAGGAGCACTCCGACGGTCAGTTGCCCGTGGGGCGCGTTGAGCTCGCCGCGCTCGGAGAGGCTGCGCAAGACGATCGCGGTGCTCGACAGCGCGACGAGGAAGCCCGCGAACAACGCGCGCTCTGGCGTGAAGCCCGCGAGGCGAGCGAGCGCGAAGGCTGCACCCGTGGTCAGCGCGACTTGGAGTCCGCCGCCGACGAACACCATGCGGGCGATGCGGCGCAGGCTCGCGAGGGAGAACTCGAGGCCGATGGTGAAGAGCAAGAGCACGACGCCGATCTCGGCTTGGCGTTCGACGTCCTCGTTGCGGTCGACGAAGCCCAAGCCCGAGGGGCCGATCAGCGCGCCCGCGACCAAGAATCCGGCGATGGCGGGCAGCCGCAGGCGGTGGAGCACCAGCACGGCCGCGATCGCGGCCGCGAGGACCACGGCGAGGTCGAAAAGCAGGTCGGCCCCGTGCATGCGCGGTGAGGATGACGGACGGCACAGCGCGGGAAAAGGGGGCGAGGTGAGCAGTGCGGGCTTTTCGGCGCGGGGCGGGGGACACTATGCTCCTCGCCCCAATCTCCAAAGCGGAGGGTCCCCATGAAGCTCCACGAATTCCAAGCCAAGCAGGTTCTCGCCCGCTTCGGCGTCGCGACGCCGCGCGGTGTCGAGGCGCAGTCGGTCGAGGCCGCCGTGGCCGCGTACCACGCTCTCAAGTCCCCAGTCGCCGTCGTCAAGGCCCAGATCCACGCAGGTGGTCGCGGCAAGGCGGGCGGCGTCAAGGTCTGCAAGAGCGAGGCCGAAGTGAAGAGCGCCGCGAGCGCGATCCTCGGCAAGACCTTGATCACGCACCAAACGGGCCCCGAGGGCC
>JBIKYW010000310.1:0-4496 GCA_044355055.1 Planctomycetota bacterium
GTTCGGCCGTGTACTTCTCCGTCTCGGCCTCGAACTTTGGCTCCGTGCGCTTGGTCGGCGTGGTCGGCGGCGACTTCGAGAAGAAGGACCTCGAGCTGATGAGCGTGCGCGGCGTCGACACGCGCGGTGTCGAGAAGGTCGCCGACGGCAAGAGCTTTCGCTGGGCTGGGCGCTACGAAGCCGACTGGAACACGCGCACGACCTTGGAGACACAGCTCAACGTGTTCGAGCACTTCGATCCGAAGGTGCCCAAGGCGTTCCGCGACTCGCGCTACGTGTTCCTCGCCAACGCGGAGCCCAAGGTGCAGCTGCGCGCGCTCGAGCAGTGCACGCAGCCGGAGTTCGTCGTCGCCGACACGATGAACCTGTGGATCGAGATTCGGCGCGACGAGCTGCTCGAAGTCTTGCGCCGCGTCGACGGCATCGTGCTGAATGACGAGGAGGCGCGGATGCTCACGGGGGAGCGCAGCCTGATCAAGGCAGCCGCGAAGGTGCGCGAGCTCGGTCCGCGCTACGTGATCTTGAAGAAGGGCGAGCACGGCGCCTTCTTGGTCGGCGAGAACGTGCGCTACGCGCTTCCGGCCTACCCCGTGGATCAGGTCCTCGATCCCACGGGAGCGGGGGACTGCTTCGCGGGTGGCTTCATGGGCTACTTGGCGGCCGCGGACTGCGTCGAGCCCGCCACGATGCGCCGCGCGATGCTCTACGGCACGGTCACGGCGTCCTTCTGTGTGCAGGGCTTCGGGGTCGAGGCGCTCGACAGCAAGCGCCGCGCCCACGTGGAGTCGCGCTTCAACGAGCTGCTCGAGTTCGTGACGCTCTGAGCGGTTTTCGAGGTTTTGGCCGCGACGGCCGAGCACCGCGAGCGACGAGAGGGGCAAGGCCGCGGTGGAACGTGCCCAAAAAAATCCACCTCGGCCCTTGGCGGAGGCCCCGAGCGGCTCTAATCTCCGCCCCTAACATCAGCCCAATGAACGGCCCTGGCGGCCCCGGGAACGGGGTCCGACACCGAAGGCCCCAGCGCCCAGCATCGACACCCGCCGCCCCCAGCCGGGCGGCCCACACCGAGGAAACGGTCCCATGAATCCCCAGATGAACACCAAGGACAGCAGCGCGAACGACAAGTCCAACGCGGACAAGCTCACCCCGGCGGAGCGCGAGAAGCAGAAGAACCTCGCCTCGGCGCTCTCCGACATCGAGAAGAGCTACGGCAAGGGCGCGATCATGCGCCTCGGGGACAAGGGCGCCCTGAACGAGGTGCGCGGCCTGCTGACCGGTGCGCTCTCGCTCGACCTCGCCCTCGGCGGCAAGGGCCTGCCCAAGGGCCGCATCGTCGAGATCTTCGGACCGGAGTCCTCGGGCAAGACGACGCTCACCCTCCAAGTGATCGCGAGCTGCCAGAAGGAAGGTGGCGTGTGCGCCTTCGTCGACGCGGAGCACGCGCTCGATCCCGCCTACGCCCGCAAGCTCGGCGTCAAGCTCGACGACCTCCTCGTCAGCCAACCCGACACGGGCGAGCAGGCGTTGGAGATCGTCGAGGCGCTCGTGCGCTCCAACGCGGTCGACGTGGTGGTCATCGACTCGGTGGCGGCCCTCGTTCCGCGCGCGGAAATCGAAGGCGAGATGGGGGATAGCTTCGTCGGCCTGCAGGCCCGCCTGATGAGCCAGGCGCTGCGCAAGCTGACGGCTGCGATCTCGCGCTCGGAGTGCCTCGTGATCTTCATCAACCAGATCCGCGAGAAGATCGGCGTGATGTTCGGCAGCCCCGAGACCACGACCGGTGGCCGCGCGCTGAAGTTCTACTCGTCCGTGCGCCTCGACATTCGCCGCATCGGCCAGCTCAAGGAAGGCGAAGACGTCGTCGGCAGCCGCGTGAAGGTCACCGTCGTGAAGAACAAGATCGCGCCGCCGTTCCGCAAGGTCGAGTTCGACATCATGTTCGATCGCGGCATCAGCTATGAGGGCGACCTGCTCGACTTGGGTCTGCTGCACGGCTTGATCCTCAAGTCGGGCACGTGGCTCTCCTTCAAGCACCCCAAGGAAGGCGAGGTTCGCCTCGGCCAAGGCCGCGAGAAGGCGCGCGCTCTCTTGATCGACAACCCCGAGCTCGCGAAGGAGATCGACACGCAGCTGCGCTCCAAGCTCGCGGGCAAGGACAACCTCAATCTGACCAGCGGTGGCTCGACGAGCTCGGACGACGACGAACTCAAGCCGGCCCCCGCGGCCGGTGCCGCGCGCACCGGCGCGGTCGCGACACCTGCGAAGCCCGCCAAGGTCTGACAGAGCCTGGCGAGGCAGGAGATTCCCCGTGCACTCCCGTGCGCGGCTCCGGGCAGCGGAATGCTGCTCGGGGCCGCGCGCGCCGTTACACTCCCGCGCTTCCTCGAGAGCCCAGCACAGCCATGAACCAAGCCTCCCAGAAGACCGCGGCCCAAGTACGTCAGGAGTACATCGACTTCTTCGTCGCCCGTGGGCACCGCTACGTGCCGTCGAGCCCGGTGGTCCCCAACGACGACCCGACCCTGCTCTTCACGAACGCGGGAATGAACCAGTTCAAGGACGTGTTCCTCGGCACCGGCCGACGCGACTATTCGCGCGCCGTGAACTCGCAGAAGTGCATCCGCGTGTCCGGCAAGCACAATGACCTCGAAGAGGTGGGGCTCGACACCTACCACCACACCTTCTTCGAGATGCTCGGCAACTGGTCCTTCGGGGACTACTTCAAGAAGGACGCGATCACGTGGTCGTGGCAGCTTCTCACGGAAGTCTGGGGGCTTCCGAAGGATCGCCTCTGGGTCACCGTCTTCGGCGGTGACGAGAAGGACAAGCTGCCCGCCGACGAGGAGGCCGAGCGGCTGTGGCGCGAGTGCACGGACATCGACCCCACGCACATCCTGCGCTTTGGTCGCAAGGACAACTTCTGGGAGATGGGGGAGACCGGACCCTGCGGACCTTGCACCGAGATCCACATCGACCGCGGCGGGCCGGGCAGCGATCCCCGCGACGGGGCGAACCGCGCCATCGGCGTCAACGCCGGCAACGAGCGCTTCATGGAGCTGTGGAACAACGTGTTCATGCAGTTCAATCGCCTCGACAACGGCAGCCTCGCCGAGTTGCCGGCGAAGAGCGTCGACACGGGCATGGGCTTCGAGCGCGTGCTCGCCGTGATGCAGGGGAAGAAGTCCAACTACGACAGCGACTTGTTCCAGCCGCTGTTCCGCCGCATGGAGGTGCTCACGGGGCTGCGCTACGGCAAGGACGAGTCCACGGACATCGCCTTCCGCGTCTGCGCGGACCACATCCGCGCCTTGTCTGCGGCCATCGCCGATGGTGCGCTGCCCTCGAACGAGGGTCGCGGCTACGTGCTGCGTCGTTTGCTGCGCCGCGCCTCGCGCTTTGGTCGCCAGCGCCTCGGCATGCGCCAGCCGTTCCTGTTCGACGTCGTTCCGACCGTGGCGGAGATTCTCGGTCCGGCGTTTCCCGAGATCGTGACGCGCTGCGAGCACATCCGCGGGCTGGTCAAGTCCGAGGAGGAGTCCTTCGGAGTCACGCTCGATCGCGGTCTGGTCCTTTTCGATCAGCTCGCAAGGCGTCTCGAGTCCACGGGTAGCAAGCGCTTGCCCGGCGCCGAGGCCTACGACCTGTACGCGACCTATGGCTTCCCGCAGGACTTGGTCGAGCAGATGGCGCGCGAGCGCGAGTGGGAACTCGACCGCGACGGTTGGGATGCCGCCGAAGAGAAGCACCGCAACGCCAGCCGCGCCGAAGGCACGTTCAAGCAGCTGCTCAGCGCCGAGCAACTCTCGGGCTTGCCGCGGACGGAGTCGACGTGCCACGCGACCGACGCGACGGCGCACGGGCTCGCCACCAAGGTCGTGAAGCTGTTCCAGAACGCCGGTCAGAAGGATCGGCTCGTGCTCGAGCGCTCGCCCTTCTACGCCGAGAGCGGCGGGCAGGTCGGCGACAGCGGCACGATCGCAGCGCGCGGCGGTGGCTTCCGTTTCAGCGTGGAAGACACTCAGAAAATGGGCGCCGTGGTCGTGCACGTCGGCAAGGCCGAAGGCAGCGCGAGCGCGGGGCTCGAGGTCGACGCGGCCGTCGACGAGGCGCGCCGCGAGCGCATTCGCAAGAATCACACGGCGACGCACTTGATGCACAAGGCCCTCAAGGAGGTGCTCGGTGCGCACGTCGCGCAGCAGGGCTCCTACGTCGGCCCCGACCGACTGCGTTTCGACTTCTCGCACGGCAAGGCGTTGTCCGCCGAGGAGATCGAGTCGATCGAGACGCGTGTCAACGAGCGTGTCTGGAACAACGCGGACGTCGTGACGACGATCGAGCAGCTCGACGCCGCGAAGGCGCGGGGTGTCGTCGCGATGTTTGGCGAAAAGTACGAGGAGCGCGTGCGCGTGCTCGACGTCGGCGGTTGGTCCATGGAGCTCTGCGGAGGCACGCACGTACGCGCCGCCGGCGACATCGGTCCGTTCGCGATCCTCTCC
>JBIKYW010000311.1:0-4491 GCA_044355055.1 Planctomycetota bacterium
CGCAGCGAGGTGAAGCGCGCGCGGCTCGACCGGTTCGCACTCGCTCGCAATCGGCTCGGATTTCGGCGCGAGTTCGTGCGCGACGTTGCGGGCCAGCGCGAGCGCCGCGACTCCCACCGCACCGTTCACGGCGGCCGCCGCGGCATTCGTCCACGTCAGCCCGAGCTGCTCCAGCAGGAAAAATCCTGCGAGCCATGCTCCTGCCGCTGCGCCGAGAGCGTTGAACGCGTAGAGCCAAGCAGCGCTCGCGCCCACGGACAGTCCTTGCGCCGCGAACTGCCGCGTGAGCAACGGAAGCGTGGCGCCCATGAGTACGCAGGGCGGTCCGATGACGAGGAACGTCAGCGCGAAGCGCAGCGCCGAGAGCGCCAGTGGCGAGTCGGAGAGCTGATAGGCGAGTGGCGCCGCGGATTCGAGCAGCCAGCCGAACTCCAGCGGCACGAGCAGCGCCAAGGCCGCGATCCCGAGCTCACACCAACCGTATAGCGCGAGAGGTCGCTGCGCACGATCGGCGAGCTTTCCGCCCAGCCATGCCCCGAGCCCTAGTCCGCACAGGAAGGTCGCCACGACGCTCGCCATGGCGAAGGACGAGCTGCCCCAAGCGTGACCGAGCCGCTTGAACCACACGGTCTCGTACACGAGGCCCGTGAAGCCCGAGAGCACGAACAAGAGGGCCGCGGCCCACAGCGCTCGTCGCGGTGCGCCCATCGCTCGCTAGCGTGCTCCGAACACGGCTTCGGCGGCCGCGACGCCGTCGCCCGACGCCTTGTAGCCCTCGGCTTCGAGGCACGCGCGCAGCGCGGCGAGCAGCGTGAGCACGTTGCGCCGCGTCGCGCCGTGCCCCATCAGCCCGACACGCCACAGCTTGCCCTTGAACACGCCGAGCCCGCCTCCGATCTCGATGTCGAAGTCGCGCAGGAGTCGCGTGCGGACGCGTGCGTCGTCGATGCCTTCCGGGATGCAGACCGCGAGCAGCTCTGGCAGGCGCTCACCTTTCGGAACGAGCAGCTTCAGGCCCAACGCCTCGAAACCCGCGCACGCGGCCTTCGACACGAGCGCGGTGCGCTCGAACCGCTTCGCGAGCCCTTCTTCGTGCACGAGCCGCAGCGCTTCGTGCACGCCGTACAACAGGTTCGACGAGATGGTGTGGTGATAGGCGTGGGCGCCGTCCCAGTAGTCGAGGAGCAGCCCGAGGTCGAGGTAGAAGCTCTGCACTTTGCGCTGGCGCGCGCGCACGCGTTCGACCGCGCGCGGCGAGAAGGTCACCGGGGACATGCCGCTTGCGCACGAGAGCCCCTTCTGCGTGCACGACCATGCGCCGTCGAGCCCGTTCGCGTCCGCATCGACCGGAATGCAGCCCAGCGAAGTGACCGTGTCGGCCACGAAGAGCGCGCCATGCTCGCGCGCGAGGTCGCGCCACGGAGCGAGCTCTTGGCGTACGCCCGTCGAGGTTTCTGCGTGCACGACCGCGACCAGCGCGGGCTTCTTCGATCCGAGCGCGGCGCGCGCCTTCGCGACGTCGCTAGCGCGACCCCACTCGCCGTCGACGCGCACGACCTCGGCGCCGCAGCGGCCGGCGATCTCCGCGACGCGCGCACCGAAGTAGCCGTGCACCGGCACGAGCACGACCTCGCCGGGCTCGATCAGGTTCGCGAGCACCGCCTCCATCCCCGCGGTGCCCGTGCCGGAGATCAGGAACGTGGCCGGATTCCGCGTGCCAAAGACGTCCCGCAGCGCGCCGCGCAGCTCGTCCATGCACGCGAAGAGCCGCGGGTCCAAGTGGCCGAGCGTGGGTGCCGCGAGCGCGCGCGACACCGAGGGCGCGACGTCGGACGGGCCCGGGCCGAGGAGCGTGCGTGCGGGCGGCTGAAAGTGGGGGATCATTTCGCGATCAGCTTCTCGAGGGTGCGCTTCAAGTACAGGGGGTTGATGGCGCCGGACATGCCGTCGAGGAACTTCCCGTCGGAGTCCGCGAACAGGACGAACGGCAGCATGTAGGCGTCTTCGAGGTGTCCTGCGAGCACCTCGACCTCGTGCTCGGCGTCATCGCAGTCGGACGCGAGGGCGACGAAGTGCTTCTGGAGCAGGGGAGCGATCTCCGGGTGCGGCACGGCGCCCTGCACGAGGGCGCGACACTGGCCTCAGGCCTCGCGGCCGAACTCGATGAAGACGTGCTTGCCCGACGCCTTGGCCGCCGCGAGCGCGTCCTGCCAGCGCGTGTGCCAGTCGAGGGTTCCCTTGTCGTTGAAGTGCGGATGGGGGCGCGAAGTGCTCATGGCGAGGATCCTAGCGGCGGCGCCTGCTTCCCGCTCGCACCCGATCCGCTACCATCGGGCCCGGGCCGGAATAGGGCCCGAGCCCCCCTCGAGCGAGAGCACCCCGATGAGCGACCCGAACCAATCGCCCCAGCCTTCCGGCGAGCGCCGCAAGGCTGCGCGCCGCAGCGACGACATTCTTCTCGAGGTCGCCTTCGAGACGCGCTCGATCGCAGGTCGAGCGGAGCAGATCTCCGCAGACGGTGTGTTTTTCTTCGCGCACGAGCCGCTGCGTGTCTCGATCAAGCTCGTGCAGGACGGACACGAGCAGTCCTATCCCGGCCGACTGGTGCGCGTCGAGCGACTGAGCGAGCACACCACGGGCTTCGCGGTCGAGTTCGAGCGCTCCTGAGCGGTGCCTCGAAACGTCGCGCGGGGCGCCCTGCACTCAACAGGACGCCCCGCGCTGTGTTTCGCGACGACGGCTCGGTCGCTCAGGTCAGGTTGAGCAACCAGCCCGGTAGGACCCCCGTCGCGAGGACGAGCGCCGCGCACACGATCGACGCGAGCGTCGCTGCGCCGCTCGCGGGCCGAGGCTCGCCGACCACGGTGTTCGCATCCGGGGACTGCATGTACATCGCGATGATCACGCGCAGGTAGTACCCGAGCGCGACCACCGAGAGCAGCACGCCCACGATCGCGAAGGCGGTGAGCTCCGAACGCACCGCGACCGAGAACACGAGGTACTTTCCGAGGAATCCGCCCGTGGCCGGGATGCCGCCGAGCGAGAGCATGAAGAGCGTGAGCGCTGCGGCGACGTAGGGACGCCGCTGCGCGAGGCCCTTCAGCGAGTCGAGCGTGGTCGGGCTGCCATCGCGCTCGAGCAGCGCGAGCAAGCCGAACGCACCTGCCGCCGTCGCGACGTAGGCCGCCATGTAGACGAGGCTCGCCTGCACGGCGGCGTCGCGCGCCGGAACGTCCTTGATGGAGCCCGCGACCGCGAGCAGCAGCGTGCCCGCGTGAGCGATGCCCGAGTAAGCCAGCATGCGCTTCACGTCCTGCTGCGCGAGCGCGCCGAAGTTTCCGGCGGCCATCGTCAGAATTGCGATCAGCGCGACAGTGCTCGCCGTCGACACGGGCAGCAGGACAAGCGCGCTCATCAGGAACGCGAAGCCCGCGGCCTTGGTGCCCGTCGCCATCAGCGCGGTCACCGGCGTCGGCGCGCCTTCGTACACGTCCGGCACCCACAGGTGGAACGGGAAGACGCTGACCTTGAAGAAGACGCTCGCGGCGATCAGGGCGACGCCGACGAGGCCCATCGGAGTGGCGAGCGCGGCGCGAGCGCTCTCGCTCGAGAGCATGTCGAGCGAGAGGCTGCCCGTCGCGCTGTAGACCAGCGCCGAGCCGTAGAGGAAGAAGCCTGCCGCGAACGCGCCGAGCAGGAAGTACTTGAGCCCGGCCTCGACGGAGCGTGCGCGGTCGCGGCGGAACGCGGCCAGCGCGTACAGCGGGATCGAGAGCAGCTCGAGACCGATGAAGAACACGATCAGGTCGCGCGCACCGGCCATCAGCATCATGCCGATCGGGGCCGCGAGCATCAGGACGTCGTGCTCGTTCTTGAACGGCGCGTCTTCTTCGTAGTAGCGCACGCTGTAGAGCCATGCGAAGAGCGTGCTCAGCACGAACAGCACGCCCCACACCGCGGTGGTCGGGGTCGATGCGAAGGTGCCCGCGAGTACCGTGCCCGGCGTCTTGCCGCCGAGCAGGAGATTCGCGTGGAGCACGCCGGAGACCACGAGCGACGCCACGACGAGCAGCGAGCGCACCGCGCGGCCGAGCGGGAACACACCCGCGAGCAACACGAGCAGCAGACCGATGGTCAGCGCCATCAGCGGCGCGAGCGCGCGCAGCGCCTCGCCGTCGAACATCTTGAGCAGATCTTGCGCGTTCATCGCGTCGCGACTCCTTCCGTGACGGGCGCGAGCGGCTCGACGGCCGCCGTGCGCGCTTGCTTGGCGTCTGCAACGCTCCGATGGATCGTCGCGAGGCTCGGCTCGATCTTGTGCATGAAGTCGTTCGGACGCACGCCCAGCCAGACCGCGAGCACCACGAGCGGGATCATCAAGCCGATCTCGCGCGCGTTGATGTCGCTCAAGTGCTGGTTCTCCGGGTTCGTGCAGGCGCCGAAGAGCATCTTGCGCGTCGCCATCAGCAGGTACACCGCGCCGAAGATCAC
>JBIKYW010000023.1:0-14344 GCA_044355055.1 Planctomycetota bacterium
CGACGGTCGTTTTGGGCGCAGAATCCGCTGCCCGCCTGCACGCACTGCACTTGCTTCGCGCCGCCGAAGGCGAGCTCGACAACCGCGCCGATCGCCGACGTGTTGGCGCCGCGCCCGCGCAGTCGCAGCTGCACCCAGCCGCGGCCGGGGGCGACGTCGTTTTCATACACCTGCAGCGGCCCGCGTTGGTTCGCGACCACCGCGTCGAGCGCGCCGCGGTTCAGCAAGTCGCCGAAAGCGACCGCGCGCCCGTCCTCGAGGTCGGTCACGCCGACCGCCGTGGCAACGTCGCGGAACATGCCTCCGCCGAGGTTGTGGAGCACGCGACTCTGCTCGTAACCCGAAAGGCTGGCGTCGCCCATCGGCTCCCAGAACTTCGCGTCCTCGAAGATCTCGCTCGCACCCCCGGCGACCTTGCTCATGCCGTACCAGTAGTCCCGCTCCTTCGAGGCTGACACGAAGCCGTTCGTGACGAACAGATCGAGGCGTCCATCGTTGTCGAGGTCGCCGAACTGCGCGCCCCACGCCCAGCCGCAGTCCACGATGGCTCGCGATGCGCTGCTCGAAGCATCGGCGATGTTGTAGAGCTTGCCGTTCTTCGCCAACCGATTGCGGCGCAGGTTGTTGCCTTGGAACAGGTGACCCGCGTTCGAGATGTTCGTGACGTACACGCCGAGCGTGCCATCGTTTTCGAAGTCGCCGAGCGTCACGCTCATGCCGCTCTTCGACGACTCATCGAGTCCCGCACTCGACGCGCGCTCGAAGCGCTCTCCGCGGACGTTGAGGAACAGCTCCTCGGGTCCGTAGTCGTTGGCGAGGTACAGGTCGACGAATCCGTCGCCGTCCATGTCGGCGGCCGCCACCGCGAGCGTCCAGCGCGTGCTGTCGCAGCCCGCGCGCGCCGTCACGTCCTCGAACGTGCCGTCGCCGCGGTTACGCCAGAGCACGTTGTGCCCGCCGTTCTGCGCGAACTCGAAGCTCTCCTGCATGATGCGCGTCGACGCGAGGTTCCACATGTCGACGTCGTCGCGGAAATAACCTGCGACGTACAGATCGAGGAAGCCGTCGCGGTCGTAGTCGAGCCAGCACGCACTGTTGCTGTTCATCCAGCGATCGACGCCCGCTCGCGCGCTCACGTCCTCGAACGTGCCGTCGCCTCGGCTGCGGAAGAGCTGCTGACGGCCCCACTTGTAGAGGAACATGTCCTCGAATCCGTCGCCGTCGAAGTCGGCCCAGATCGAGCCCATCGAGACGCCCTGACCCTCGCGGTTCACGTCGGCGAGCCCGGCGGTGGCACTCACGTCGCGGAAGCGTCCGGCTTCGTTGCGGTAGAGCGCGTTGGGCGTGCCGAAGCGGCTCGAGGTCGCGTACAGGTCGGTCCAACCGTCGTTGTCGAAGTCGACCAGCGACACCGCCGCGCCCATCCCCGAGACGTGGGGGGCCACGTTGTCGAGCATTGGGTCGAGCGTCGTTTCGCGATGCCGGAAATCGACTCCGCGCTCGGCGCTGCGTTCGCGCAGCCGAAAACCGAACTCGCCCTGCTCGGGACCGTCGACCCTGCCGAGCCGCCAGACCGTCAGGAGCATGCCGCAGAAGGCGATCGACACGGCCGCGCGGGCGAGGGGTGAGGGATCCATCCGAAGCTTCGATCCTAGCAGTCCGCAGCCTCGCCTCGTGGAGGGCGGCGCCCCCGGACGAGGGCACACGCCGCGCGACGGCCGGAAACGGCGGGTTGAGGTACACTTGCAATCCTGAAACGAGCCTGCGGCAGCGCCGCTTGGCTTCGGCATCCCGAATGTCCAGCATGAACGGCCCGCTCGCAACCTCCGCGCCTGCCCCGACGGGACCTTCGCTCGACCTCGCGGCACTGCGAGACCTGTTCGACGGCGTCAGCGACTTCGTCCAGAGCGTGCTGCCGGACGGTCGCATTCGCTTCGTGAACAAGCCCTGGCTCGATCGCCTCGGCTACACGTTCGCGGAGGTCGACGGCCGCAACATCTTCGAGATCATCCATCCCGAGAGCCGCAACCATTGCATGCACTACATGCAGCGCCTGATCGGAGGCGAGGACGTCGGCGTGATGGAGGTCGTGTTCGAGACCAAGTCCGGCGAGCCGGTGCAGCTCGAGGGCAAGGTCACGGTCCAGTTCGAGGGCGGTGTTCCGCAGGTCACGCGCGGCGTGTTTCGCGAGCTGAGCGCGGAGCAGCGCAGCAATCCGTCCCTCGTGAGGCTGCGCGAGCAGCGCAAGCTGTTCCACACGGTGCTCTCGATCCTGCGCGCGAACAGCCATGCGGATCGTCAGCAGTTTCTCGCGTTGGCAACGCAGCAGGTTGCCTCAGCCCTAGGCATCGCGCGCGCGAGCGTGTGGCTCTTCGATGCGGCCCAGGAGCGCATCACCTGCGAAAATCTGTTCGCGGATGGCGCGGACGTTGGCCGCACCGCCGTGGATTTGCTGCGCAAGGATCACCCCGCCTATTTCGAGGCCATCGAACGGCGTCTGCCGGTATTGGCAAGCGACGCGCACAAACATCCTGCGACCCAGAGCTTCTCCTCGGGCTATCTCACGCCGCTGGGAATCTCCTCGATGCTCGACTTGCCGCTGTGCGTCGGCAGCAGCGTCGAGGGGGTGTTGTGCTGCGAGCACGTCGGCACACCCAGGCAATGGACCCACGACGAAGAGGAATTCGGCCTCGCCGTCGCCGCGGTTCTCCTGATCTACATCGAGAGTGACCGCCGCGTTCGCGCGGAGCACGAGCTCCAGCGACTCAACGTCGAACTCGAGCGGCGCGTCGAGGAGCGCACTCGCAAGCTCGCGCTGGCGGAAGAACGCTTGCGCTACCTGATGACCGCGGTGCCCGCGGTGATCTTCTCGTGCGAGGCCGGCGGCGACTTCCGCAGCACGTTCGTCAGCCCGAACATCGAGGCCCAGCTTGGCTACCCGGCGAGCGAATACCTCGCGCAGCCGCACTTCTGGCGCGACCGTTTGCATCCCGAGGATGCCTTACACGCCTACGGTCACATGGAGCGCGCCGTCTCGCACGGCAGCGCGACGTTCGAGTACCGCTTCCGCTTTCCGGATGGGACGTACCGTTGGCTGCGCGACGACTACATGCTGATGCGCGACGCCGACGACAATCCCGTCGAGATCGTCGGCTCGTGCATCGACATTCATGACCGGCGCATGGCCGAAGCCGCCGCGCAGGCCTCGGCGCGCGACCTGCGTCACCTCATCGAGTCGGCCAACGTGCCGATCTTTGGAGAGGACATGGAGGGTCGGCTCAACGAGTGGAACGGCTGTGCCGCGCGCCTCTCGGGCTTCTCGCGGGAGGAAGTCCTCGGCCGTCCCTTTGCGGATCTCGTGCCCCCCGGTCAGCGTCGCGCCGTGCGCGACGTGCTCGACGCCGCTCGACACGGAATCGAGAGTGCCAACGTGGAGCTCCCGGTCGTCGCTCGCGACGGGCGCCACGTGCTGCTCCTCATCAACACCAGCACACGCCGCAGCGGCGACGGCAAGGTGTCGGGCGTCGTCGGAGTGGGGCAGGACATCACCGAACACCGCGAAGCCCAGCGCCGCAGCCTGCGCGCGCAGCGTCTCGAGAGCATCGGTACGCTCGCAGGCGGGGTCGCGCACGACATCAACAACGCACTCGCTCCGATCCTGCTCGCAGCTGGCTTGGTCCGGGACCGGCACCCTGAGTCGCGCGATCTGATCGACGTGATGGAATCGAGCGCGCGCCGCGGCGCCTCGATGGTGCAGCAGCTCCTGACCTTCGCCAAGGGCGTCGATGGCAAGCGCATCGTGCTGCGTCCGCAAGCTGTGCTCGCCGAGATCGAGCGCATCGTGCGCAGCACCTTCCCGAAGAACATCCGCGCGTCGTTCGAGTGCGACGCCGCGACCCCCAACGTGCTCGGCGACGCGACGCAGCTCCATCAGGTGCTGCTCAACTTGTGCGTCAACGCGCGCGACGCCATGGCGAGCGGGGGAGATCTGCGTGTTTCGGTCGGACCGCGCACGCTGTCGGCGGCCGAGGTGCGCCAAGACGGCGAGGGCGTCCCCGGACCCTACGTGCAGTTCCGAGTCGAAGACTCTGGGCATGGCATTCCGGCGGAGCTGATCGAGCGCATCTTCGAGCCGTTCTTCAGCACGAAGAGCGTCGACCAAGGCACCGGCCTCGGGCTCTCGACGGCGATCGGAATCGTGCGCAGCCACGGTGGCTTCCTGCGCGTCCAGTCCGAGCCGGGCAAGGGCTCGACCTTCACCGTGCTGCTGCCCGCCCACGCCGAGCAGGCTCCGGCGCCCGAGGCGCCCGCGAAGTCGATCGAGGGCTTCCGCGGCGCGGGCGAGCTGATCCTCGTCGTCGACGACGAGCCCGCCGTTCGCGACGTTTTCCGCCAGATCCTGAGCGCGATCGGATTCCGCGTGCGCACGGCTGCGGACGGTCGCGCCGCGCTCGAGATCCTCGCCGACGCTTCCATTCCGGTCGCGGGCGTGATCACGGACCTCCACATGCCCGTGATGGACGGGATCGAGCTCACGCGCGAGATCCGGTTGCGACGACCGGAGCTCCCGGTGGTGCTCGCGAGTGGCTTCGCCGAGAAGGCCGATCCGCGCGTGTTCGCGCAGCTGCGCTTCACGGCCCAGCTCTACAAGCCGTTCAGCCTAGAGACGCTCTCTCACGCACTGCGCCGCATGCTGCGGCCGGCGTGAACGCGCCCGAGGGACTTCGTTCGGGCTCGCCGCGACCTTACGTCGACGCCCTTCGCTCTCCACGCGGTCTCGGCGCAGAGCTTCTCTGCGCGCGAGGTGGTTGAGGACGGTGCGGGCGACAGAACCTTGCGTGCGCTCAGGGAGCCGTCGAGGCCCACTTGCGCGTGATGTTCGCGAGGTCAGGCCGTGCGTCGGGGGCGCTCGAACCGAAGTAGGCTCGCTCGAGGGCCGCGATCTCTGCCGCGAGCTCGGCGCGGCGCTGCGCATCGAGTCGTTCGTCCTCGTGCACGTCGCGTAGGAAGCCGAGTGCCGAGAACGGAGTGAGCGGTTCGGGGATGGAGCGCGCCCTCGGGCCGCTGGCTTCCGTCTGCGGCTTGGAGCGTCGCAGGAACCATGCGAATGCGCCGAGCGCGAGCGCTCCGCCGATCCACCAAGGCCACAGCGCTCGCTCGTCGCCGTAGTCGTACTCGAGCTCGACCTCAGGGCCGACGGCTGCGAGGTCCGCATCGACGTAGCGGAAGTGCTCGCTCGTCGCGGTCGGAACCCTCGGAGTTGCGAACGCAAAGGTCTCCGGGAGCTTGGCGAGGCCCTCCTTGCCGCGGAACGTGATCGTCCAGAGGCGCTCGGAGAGCACGCTCACGCCGTCATCATCGAACTTCGAGATCGAAACGGGGCGCTCCTCCTTCGAGGCGATGTCGAATCCCACCGGGGCGAGCGTGACGAGCTCGTCGAGCGTCGGCACCAAGCCCACCGCGGTTGCCTTGATCTCCAAGACGAGCTTGCCGGTTTTCGCTTGGCGTTCGTCGAGCGTTTGAACGAGCGCGAGACGCTCGAAGGGCCGCGTCGTGACAGCCTCGGGTTGGGCGTCGATCAGGAGCTCGCGCGACTCGATGGGCAGAACGCAGTAGCCACTCGTGTCGAGGAAGTCGAGGTCGAGCTTGAGCGGCGGAATGCGATCCACTTCCGGTCCGCGCGGCTGAAGCAATACGTACGCATAGGGCGTCACACGCCAGCCTTCCTGTGCGTCGGGCTTCGAGCGCGCCTCGGGCTGATTGAACGTGACGGAGAGCACGTCGAAGCGCTCCTTGAGCGTCTCGCGCACCGCCTCCTCGAACTTGTCGCGGTAGTCCTCGAGCGGACGACCGTAGTTCCAAGCGTAGTTTTGGCTGTTTTGATTCTGCAGGTACTTCGAGAAGCCGCCGGACTCGCGCTCGATTTCCGTCGTGTGGCGCAGGTCGATGGCGAGACCGAAGGGGGACTTGTGGCCGACCTCGCTCGCGCCGTCCACGGTCGCGCGGAGCTGGATTTCCGTCACGAGATCGCCGTAGTACGACGCAAGTTGCTGAAGGTCGCGCGTGATCTTGGTTTCGCCCGTGATGGCGAGGCCCTGACGCACGTAGCGCGACTTCACAGCCGGATTGCAGCTGCCGATGCGGGTGGTGAGCGCATTGCCAAACATCTCGATGTGGCGTGCGATGCGATCGGCAGGCAGCGCATCGAGCGCGGTCTTGATGCGCGCGATCTCGCTCTGCGCGAGCTGCGTCTTCGCGTCGATGCGGTTCAGATCGCTTGCGCCGAGCGCTGCGTAGAACCAAGTCTCGAACACTTCCGCGGTGTCCTTCGACGGCTCGGCGCTCGGGAGGGACGCTGCGTAGAGCTGTGCCGCGCGCGCGAACGACTCGAAGGCCTTCGTGCGCTTCGCCGAGTATTGCGGGTCCTTTTGGAACTCGTAGCGGAACTGATTCTCGTCGTGCTCGAGCGCGGCGAGCACACTCCAAAGCTGCCACGCGTCCGCGTGCTTCTCGAGCGCGCGCCGCAGCGTCTCCTGCGCGAGCGCATAGCCGCGCAGCACTTCCTGTTCGATGTCTTTCTGCTTGCGCTGTGTGCCCTTCTCCTTCTGGAGCGCAGGGTCGCGCCACACGCCGACAAGGTTCGTGCGCATCGCGCCGACGAGCTGCGCGAGCGTCTCGGGTGCGAGGGCGTCGATCGCTCCGAAGATTTGCTCGAGGGTTTCGAGCCGGTAGATCTCGGCTTGGCTGTGGGCGGCGCGGAAGGCGCTCGCGACGAGCTTCTGGTCGACCTCGACGTTCAGGGCCCGCATGCGCGCGACCCACTGGCCGAGCTCTGCGAGCGCGCGCTCTTGCTTCGAGCGTGTGAGCGGGATCGCGTTGGCGCGCTGGTCGAAACCGTACATGTAGACGTACGGGTTCGACCGCCCCTGATTCTGATTCGGGTTGTGCTTGCGCGCCCAAACGCGCAGGAACTCGTCGACGAGGCTCTTGGCGGGAATCGGATCCGTCGCGGCGAGCTTCTCGATGTAGGGGAATGCGTCGGCTTCTTCGCCGACCTTCAGGTACAGCTGCGCGTAGGCCATCGCGAGGCGCGGACGCAGCGTCGGCTCGACGAAGTCCATCCACGCGTCGCTCGGGCGGGTGTCGAGCACCTTCGCGGTCTTGATCGCGACGGGCGCATTCCCGCGACCGTTCCAGCCGCCTTCGTCATTGCCGTCGTCGTAGAAGAAGAAGTTGCCGTACATGTCGCGCCGCATCTGCGGTCCGAGCGACGTCGAAGTGTCGGCGGAGTAGGTCCACGTCGCCTCGCGCAGCCAGTTCGCGGCGAGCAGCGAGAGTTGCGGTTGCCAGCTCGTTGCGAGCTCGGGCGCCGCACGGAGCAGCGCGCGCGCGGCTGTGCTCTGCAGCTCGAGCAGCCGCAGACGGCGATCTGCGTCCATCGGCGCCATCGAGAGCGCCTTCGAGGCCGTCGAGCCGATCGCAGCGAGGATCTCCATGCCGCGCTCGGGCCGCGCCGTAAAGCTCTCATCCAGCCACGCGCCGCCGAGCTCCGCACGCAGCTTCGGCGCGAGCTCGACCGCGCGCGAGATCGCCTCGCTCTTTGCGTTTTCGCTGACTTCGCCGACCGCCAGCACGGCCTGCGTCGCGCGCCAAGCGCGTTCGAGCCACTCGGTCCGCGCGTCTTTCGCATGTCGCGCGAGGCACAGGCGCGAAATCAAGTTGAGTCCTTCGCGGTCGGCCTTGGCTTCGGCCTCCTCGAGCGTGGGGAGGAAAGGCTCGAGCTCCTCGGGCTTGCCCGCGCCAACCAGAATGCGCGCCATGCGACGGCGGTCGACGGCGAAGTCGGGCTCGTCGATGCGCGCCTTCACCAGCGCGAGGAAGCTCGAGAGCTGGTGACCTTGCTCCAGCGACTGCGCAAGCAATTGACCGAGGGCCGCGAGGTTCGCGTCGCTCGGCTTCGCCGGACACGCACTCGCAAGCCCGAGCACGTCGGCGGGGGAGATCTGGTTTTTCTCCAGGTGCTGCTGCCCCTGCGGCGGCACGCGGTCGCGCTCGCGCGGACCTTCGACGAGCGACGCGAGCAAGCGGTCGTACCCGGCCTTCTGCTCGTCCGTCTGCCAGCCCGCGAGCGACGCCTTCACTGCCGACCAGTCCCCGAGCGTCACGTTGTGCGCGAACGTCTTCAGCTCCGCATCGATGGCCTTCTTCGCGGCTGCGGCCTGTTGCCTCTCCTGCTCGGCCTTGCGCTCGGCGTCGTCCTCCGCCGCGGTGGCGTCGACCTCGGCGGACGGCGGAGCGGGCTCATTCGGTGTCGCTGCGGTAGCGGCAACGGAGGTCGCAGCCAGCGTCGCCACGCCGACCGGCGTGCCCGATGCGGCGGTGGAAGTCGCAGGCATCGTCGTCGATAGGGCGATCGTGCCCGTGGCCGGCAACGCACCGCCTTGGACCGAAACCAGCGGTAGTGCGGGCACCGCTGAGATCACCGTGATCGTCGCGCCGCTCGCGGAGACGCTGCCGGCGAGCACGGCGCCGTCCGTCGGTTCGAACACCTGCCCAGTCTTGACGTCTCCGGCGTCTCCCGAAGGCTCCAGCGAGCTCTCGCGAACCTTGGCCCATGCGGCGAGGATCGCCGAAGGCCGCCGGTCGTAGTTCATCTGCTGCAGCTTCTGGACGCGCGGCCCCGGTTTGGAAGGCTTCGCCTCGGGCTCGTCTTCGGACGGGTCGCCTTGGAGCTCCTGAAGCTCCGCGAAACCGGCGTCGCCACCGTCCTCCGCGTAGCCGAGCTCCGCGAGCTGGATCGTCTGAGCCTGCGCGAGCGAACCACACACGAGCGCGGCCGCGAGGGCGCGCGCTGCGAAACGAATCTCCATCCTGCACTCCACCTTCATGCACGGGGCGCCGCCCCGGGCTTGCACACCATCACCTGTGCGAGCGAAACGAAACCGACAGCAACGGTCGCGGCCCGCGCGAGTTCACATCGCGCGAGCCGCGGAGGACACGGCGAACCTAGGAGCCGCCGCCGTCCGGCGGCGGGCCGGAGCTGGCGCCCCGCGCGTCTTGGGACTTCTGACCCTTACTCGGACTCTTGGAGCCGCGACCGCGGCCCGAACCACAGCCTTTTCACTGCGAGGGCAGCGGCAGGCCTTGCAGGTCCTTGATGTCCATGCGCGCGAGCCGAATCGACGACTCGAGGTTCTCTTGAGCGCGCGCGGCGCCGGCGTCGTCGCCGCGTGCGACGAGCGTCTCGGCGACGAGCTTGTAGTTCTGGCGCGAGGCATCGACCTCGCGCTCCCACTCCTCCGGCGCCGCGCCTTCGAGGCGCAGCAGCCACGTGGTGTAGTACTGAGCGTTGGCCAGCGCATCGCGCGCGTCGGTCGCGAGGGCCGGATCGGCCGAGGCATCTGCTTCGAGCTCGCCCACGAGCGCTTCGAGGTCGCGGCGCGCGTCGGGCAGCTTCGAGATGAACATCTGCGCCTTGGAGCGCTCGAGGCGCAGTCGACGCAGCTCCGCGACGTTGTCTGCGGGGAGCGCCGCGATCGCTTCCGAGAGCGCGCGCTCGGCCTCGGCCCACAGCCCGCGCGCCGCCGCGTCGCCTTCCTTCTCAGCGACCGCGCAGGCTTCGCGCACGTGCTCGCGCGCGAGTGTGACCTGCTCGGCCGCTTCGTCGACGCGCAGTCGCTCCTGCCCGGGTCCGTAGTGATAAGCCGCCGCCCCTACGGGCAAGAGCAGCCACGAGAAGATCAGGAGCTTTCTCATAGGGTGGACTCGTCCTCCTGCGAGCGCGAAACGCGCGGCATCATGCTATCCCAACGGGGGGCTCGGCGCCCGCGCGGCGTGCTTCCAGCGCCCGAGCCGCGGGCACGCCGGGCTTCCAGCCCGTTCCCAGAAGGTGGAGCGCCAAGGGCAGGAGCGCAAGCAGGGCCGCGCCGAGACCGATGGCGAAGAGCGCGTACTCGCGGCGAGTCAGGCGCTCGAAGGGGTTGTCCTCGTCTTGCGCGAACGATTCCTGGATCACCGCGGACGCGAGCTGCGTCTCGTTCGCATTGTGGAACACGCCTCCCAGGCGCGCTGCGATCTGCTTCAGCGTGGCGACGTCCTGTCGCGAGTGACGTCCGTCGATGAAGCGCCCCGTCTGCGGATCGCCGACGCCGACGACGATCGTGCTGTGGATGGAGACCGGCATGCGCGGCATGCCCGTGGCGGGGACCGTGTCGCCGTCGCTGACGACGACGAGCGTCGTCGAGCCCGGGTTCCAGTCCTTGGCGACCTTCGCAGCCTCTTCGAGACCCGCGAAGAGTTCGGTCTTGCCTGCCTTGAAGGCGTGGTGCATCGGCAGGTCGCCCAAGATGTTGCGTACGACCTCGAAGTCACTCGTGTCGATCACAACGGGCTTCGCGCCGGAGTAGACGGCCACGACGCTGACGCGCGTCTGTGCGAAGGGCACGCGATCGAAGAACGACTCCATCACGTCGCGCGCGCGCTGCATCCGGCTCTGCTTCTGGTCTTTGCCAGCATCGACGAGCCGCATGCTCGGACTGACGTCGAGGACGAGCAGGATGTGGCGCGGATCCTCGGCGCGCTGCGCCGCTCCGCCCTCGCTCGAATGGGCGCGCGGCGGAAGCACGCACAGCGTGGCGAGGCCCCACGCCAGCAGCGACCCGCCGAGCACGCGCAGCGTCGGCGCCGCGAGCGCCCAAGCTGCTGGGCGCCCCCGCGGTCCGAAGGCGAGACGCGCGACGCGTGTCACTCGGCGGGAGTGCAGCCACTCGGCGAGGCATCCCAGCGCGAGCGCGAGCGCCGTGGCGATCTCGGGCATGGACTCGGGCATCACCATGGCGTGTACCGGAGTCCAAAGGAGGCGAGCAAGAACGCGAGCAGCGAAGCGAGCGCCGCGATGCACCACGGGACGTAGTCGTCCGAGGCTTCAGCTTGGCTCTTCTCGAGCTTCGCCTTCGACATCGCGTCGATGCGCGCGAAGATCGAGTCCAGTCCGCCTTCGTCTTCGGGCTTGAACGCCTCGCCGCCGGTCATGGTCGCAATGCGGACCACTTCGTCGGGGATCGCGCCTTCGGCGATGTGAACGGTGAAGACCGTGATGTTGTCCGCCGCCAGCTCGCGCGCGATGGCCTCGTCTTCGCCGCCGGAGAGATCCGAGCTGTAGCCGTCGCTCACCAGCACGATCATGCGGTCGCCGTCCGTGCGCTCGACGAGCACCTTGCGGCACGCGCGCAGGGCCTTTCCGATCTCGGTGCCCCCAAACCAGCCGGGCAGGTTGCGCGGATGCATGAACGGCGGCGCGCAGCGGAACGCGGAGACGTCGTTCGTGAGCGGCACCCAGTGCAGCACGCTGTTGCCGAAGAAGGTCAGTCCGAAGGCATCCCCCTCGCGCCGGTCGAGGAACGCGTTGATGGCGACCATGGCCGCGTCGTAGCGATCGCCCGGGCCAAACTGAGCCATCATGCTGCCGGATACGTCGACGCAGAACTGGATGTTCGTGAGCGCGCGCTTCGAGCGCGGCTCCGCCCACGACTGCGGCCCTGCGAGTACGAAGAGCACGCATGCGAGCAGTACGGCAGGCAGGCACTCGGCTGCACGCAGCAGGAAGCGCACGCGAGAGTTGCGCGCCGTCGGCGCATGGTCGAACGGCAGGACGAGCGCTCGGCCGCGGCGCTGCCAACTCCACAGAACCAACGCCGCTGGCACGAACAGCAGCATCAGGACCCACGGATGGCGAAACGACGCGAGGGCGTCCATCAGCGCGCGACTCCGTCGCCGTCGAGCTCTTCGGCCTTCAGGCTGCGATAGGGAGCGAGCAGCGTCGGAATGTCCTCTGCGCCGCGGGGCTGGGGGCGATGCAGCCACTCTTCGAGCTTGACGAGCAGCGGTCCAGCTTCCGGGTGCTGACGGAGCGCCGCGATCACTTCCGCGGGACGCGCCGAGTCGAGTCCGAGGCGCCGCCGCCAGAGCGCGACGAGCGAGAGTTCCAGCGCCGCGCGCTCCTCGCGTGAGAGTTCTCCGCGCATCGCGCGCTCGACGAGCGGCCGCAGGCGTTCCGCGAGCGAGCGCGCCTTGGGCTGCGCCGCGAGCTCGGCCATGCGACGCCGACGACCTGCGAGCAACATCCAGCTCAACCCCGCGACCCACACCACGCCTCCGGCGGCCAGCAGGGTCTCATAACCGCCGAGCTCGGGCAGCGCGGCGGGCTTCGGCGCATGGGGGAGACGCATGCCATCGTCGTCGAGCGTCGAGCGCACGGTGACCTCCAACGCGGGAAGGTCCGCTTTCGACGAGCCATCCTTGCGTACGAGCAGCGCGCGCAGGTCGTGGATGCCGGGCTCGAGCCCCCAGAACTCGAAGTCGTAACGAAACGCGTCGCCGTGGGGGCGCGTGGCGACGATGCGGAGCGCCACGGGCGACGTACGCGAGCTCGTCAGGGCTTCGAGTTCGGTGCCGGGCAACACGACGTCGCTCCAGCGCGCGGGCATCCCGACCGTGGGAGTTTCGCCGCTCGGCGTGAGGGTCGCTTGCGCGCCGCCGCGCGCCGCAGAGCTCAGAAACGGCATTCCCAGCGCCAGCGCCAACGCGAACGAGCCCGTGTGCCAGTTCATCGCGTACCCCTCGCGGCGCCGCCGCGGTTCTTGAACATCTCGCGCAGCTTGGACGCGCAGGGTTCGCCGGTTCGGAGCGTCAGGCAGTCGACGCCGGAGCGCGTGAGCGCGCCCGCGAGCTCGCGTGGATCGAGCTGGACGTCGCGACCGCGCGCGACGAACTCACGCCCGGTCTCCGCCTCTCGCGCGCGCAAGAATCCCGCGCCGCTCAGACCCGCTTCCGCGGGATCCACGAGCTGGAGCGCCACGCAGTCGTGAGCGTGGCCCGCGTATTGAAGCGCTTTGAGCGCGCCCTCGTCGTGCAGATCCGAAAGCACGATCAGAAGCGAGCGCTGACCGAGCGTCGGGATCACTTCGCGCAGCCGTTGTGCGAGCGTGGTGCGCTCGTCGAAGCGATGGGTGCGCAGTTGCAGGAGCCACTGCATCACTCGGGCGCGCGAAAGACTCGGACTCACGCGCATCGAGCGCTCGCCCGCTCCAATCACACCGACCGGACTGACGCGATCGAGGCACGCGAGGGCGAGTCCGCCCGCGACATACAGCGCAAGCTCGTACTTGCTCGCCTTGCCCGACGCGAGCGTCATCGACGCCGACGTGTCGAGGAAGAGGTAGCAGGGCGTGGACTTCGGTGCTTCGTACTCTTTCACGTACGGTCGGCGTGTGCGGGCCGTGACGCGCCAGTCGATCGATCGAATCGGGTCGCCCCACTGGTAGGGCCGCGACTGCACGTATTCGGTGCCGCTGCCGAGGTACGGTGACTTGTCGATGCCGTACGACAAGCTGTCGGCGAGCTTGCGGATCGCGATGGCAAATTGCCGCGCATCGAGGGTCTTCAGATCCTCGACGTAGCCTTCCTGCGCCCGCAGCGCCGGATCGACCTTGGCCGACATGGCCGCTAGCTGCGCGCCTCGCCGCCCATCGCGCGCAGGATCTCGTCGAGCACCTGCCGCCCCGTCTTGCCTTCGGCGATCGATCCGTATTTCAAGCGCATCCGGTGCAGGAGCGCGTCCTCCGCGAGCGCGTAAAGATCCTCGGGCACCACATAGTCGCGGCCGTGCATCAGGGCGCGGGCGCGCGACGCCTTGATCAGCGAGATTCCCGCGCGCGGGCTACAGCCGAGCTCGACGTCGGGGTGCGTGCGCGTGCGGTGCACGACCTCGACGACGTGGTCGACGAACGTCTCGCTCACGTGGATCGAGCTGACGGCCTCCATCGCCGCGACGATCTCGTTCCCCGAGCCGACCGGACGCTCGTCGAGCACGTCGAACTCGGTCTGCACGATCGCACCCTTGTCTTGGCGCTGGATGCCGAGCGCGGCGTTGCGCCGCAGGACTTCGCGCTCTTCCGCAGGACTGGGGTAGTCGAGGCGGTGCACCAGCATGAAGCGGTCGAGCTGGGCTTCGGGGAGCTCGAACGTGCCAGCCTGTTCGACTGGGTTCTGCGTCGCGATCACGAGGAACGGCGCAGGCAACCGGAAGGTCTCCGGTCCGATCGTGACCTTGCGCTCCTGCATCGCCTCGAGCAGCGCGCCCTGCACCTTCGGTGCGGCGCGGTTGATCTCGTCGGCGAGCAGCAGGTTGGTGAAGATCGGTCCTTTGCGCACGCGGAATTCGTTCGTGCGTTGGTCGAGCACCTCGCTGCCCAAGATGTCGGAGGGCAAGAGGTCGATCGTGAACTGCACGCGCGCGAAGCCGAGGTCGATCGACTTCGAGAGGGTCGACACGAGCAGCGTCTTC
>JBIKYW010000373.1:0-3963 GCA_044355055.1 Planctomycetota bacterium
CTCTACGGACTTGGAATCGACGGCGACGCCGCTTGGACGCTCTCGGCGGGCGCGAGCCTCGCGCGCGGCGGCGGCCTCGTGACCTGCCTCGACGAGGTCTTTTCGCTCTGGCCGCCGCTGTATCCGAGCGTCATGGCGGGGCTCGACTGGCTCGGGCTCGATGTCCTTTCCAGTTTGCGGCTGCTGCACCTCGTGGCCTTGGCCTCGACGGTTGTGCTCGGAGCGCGACTCGCGTGGGAAGTGTCGCGCTCGCAGGTCGCGGCGGCCGCGACGGCGGGGTCGCTCGCCCTGACCTACCGACTGCACGAGTACACGATTCAAGTCGTCTCGGAGACGTTGTTTCTGCCCTTGGTTCTCGGCGCACTCCTCGTGGCATGCTCGCTCGAGCGCAGCTTCACGACGCGCAAGTTCGTCGCGCTGGCCGCCCTGAGCGCGCTCGCGTGCCTGCAGCGCTATCTCGGCGTGACGCTGGTCGGTGCCGTGGCGTTGTACGCGTCATGGAGTCCCCGGTGGGGGAGTCCGCTGCAGCGCGTTCGACGCGCGGCGGTCTACGCGGCCGTCTCGCTGGCGCCGCTCGGCGCGTGGTTTCTGCGCAACCGCAGCGTCGAGTCGAGCTGGACGGGCGGTCGCGATGCGACCGAGGTGACGTTGGCCGACGCGCTCGCGGCCGCGCTCGCCACGCTGCGCTCGTGGGCGGCGCCCGTTCACGCAGACGGGCTCGCGTGGGTCGTGCTCGGCGCCGTCGTACTGCTCGTCGTGGCGCTTGCGCTGCACCGGACCGAGTCGCGTGCGGCGCTGACGCTCCTCGTCACGTTCTGTGCCGTCTATTTCGTCGCGCTGGTGGGCATGGCCTCGACCGTGGTGCTCGATGGAATTGGAGATCGGCTGATGCTTCCGCTGCTCGTGCCGCTCGTGACGCTCGCATGGAGCGGAGCGTTGGCCGCGTGGCGCGTTCCCCTGTGGGTTGCGGGGCTCTTGATCGCGCTCGCGTGGCTGGACGCGGCACCGAAGACTTCCGAGAAAGTCGCGGCGTGGACCGAGCAGGGCGCAGGCGGCTTCCACACCCGCCTGTGGCAGGAGCACGCGGTCACGCGTGCGCTGCGCCAATCCGAGCTCGCGGCGCCGTGCTGGTCGAACGGGCCGGAGCTCGTCTGGCTGGAGAAGCGCATCTCCGTGCGTTTCTTGCGCGGCGGCGCCAAGGCTTGGGAGCGCGCGGCCGTCGAGGCGGGCAAGAGCGGCGGGAGCCTCGCTTGGTTCCAAGACGGAGGCCGTCCTCCGGCTTTTCCTGACGTCTTGCAGGCCCACGTGCGCGCGGAGCCGCTCGCGGAGGTCCGAGACGGGCTCCTGTTGCGGCTCGCGCCTCGCTAGGGCCCCCTCGGACTCGCTAGAGTGCGCGGTCTCGCCCCCTGAAGGCGAAGTGAGCCACCATGAGCGATTCCGCAGCCTCGTCCCCCGTCCCCGAAGCCGCCCACTTTGTCGAGGAGCGCATCCTCGCCGACCGAGCCGCCGGCAAGCACGGCGGGCGCCTCAACACGCGCTTTCCGCCCGAGCCCAACGGCTACCTGCACATCGGCCATGCCAAGGCGATCTGCGTCAACTTCGGCCTCGCGCTGCGCCACGGCGGCGTGTGCAACCTGCGCTTCGACGACACGAACCCGACCACGGAGGAGGTCGAGTACGTCGAGTCGATCCAAAAGGACGTGCGCTGGCTCGGCTTCGACTGGGGCGAGCGCCTCTTCTATGCCTCCGGATTTTTCGAGCAGATCTACGGCTTTGCCGAAGAGCTCGTGACGAAGGGGCTCGCGTACGTCTGCGACCTCAACGGCGACGACGTCAGCCGCTACCGCGGAAGCCTGACCGCTCCCGGCAAGGACAGTCCGTTCCGCTCGCGCTCGGTCGCCGAGAACCTCGACTTGCTGCGGCGTATGCGCGCAGGCGAGTTCGACGAGGGTTCGCGCACGCTGCGCGCGAAGATCGACATGGCGAGTCCGAACTTCAACATGCGCGATCCGGTCCTGTACCGCATCTTGAAGAAGCCGCACCACCGCACGGGCAGCGCGTGGAGCATCTATCCCACCTACGACTACGCGCACCCGATCTGTGACGCTCTCGAGGGCATCACGCATTCGCTGTGCACGCTGGAGTTCGAGAACCATCGCCCCTTGTACAACTGGGTGCGCGACAACGTCTCCGTCGCGGCGAAGCCCGAGCAGATCGAGTTTGCGCGCCTCAACCTGACCTACACGGTGCTCTCCAAGCGCAAGCTCCTGCGGCTCGTGCAAGAAAAGCGCGTGTCGGGCTGGGACGATCCGCGCATGCCGACGATCTCGGGGCTCCGCCGCCGCGGCTACACACCCGAGGCGATCCGCACGCTGTGCGAGCGCGTCGGAGTCGCGAAGTTCAACTCGACCGTGGAAGTCGTGCAGCTCGAGAACGCGCTGCGCGATGACTTGAACAAGCGGGCTCCGCGCGCGATGGCGGTGCTGCGCCCGCTCGAGCTCGTGATCGAGAACTGGCCCGCGGGCAAGGTCGAAGAGCTCGACGCCGTCAACAATCCCGAGGATCCGAGTGCGGGCACGCGCAAGGTCGCCTTCGGTGCGCGCCTCTTCATCGAGCGCGACGACTTCCGCGCCGATCCGCCCAAGGACTTCTACCGACTCGGTCCCGGCCGCGAGGTGCGCCTGCGCTACGCCTACTTCGTGACCTGCACCGGCTTCGACACGGATCCCGCGACGGGCGAGGTGATTCGCGTTCGCTGCACCTACGACCCCGCGACGAAGGGCGGAGACTCGCCCGACGGACGCAAGGTGAAGGGCACGATCCACTGGGTGAGCGCCGAGCACGCGCGGCGAGCCGAAGTGCGCCTGTACGACCACCTCTTCGCGGCCGAGTTCCCCGAGGACGTGCCCGAGGGCACGGACTTCTTGGTGAACCTCAATCCGCGCTCGCTCGAGGTGCTTCCCGACGCTGCGCTCGAGCCGATGCTCGCGACGGCGGCGCCGGGCTCGCGCTGGCAGTTCGAGCGCCATGGCTACTTCTGTGCCGATGAGAAGGACTCGCGGCCCGGAGCGCCGATCTTCAACCGCGCGGTGTCGCTGAAGGACACTTGGGCGAAGGTCGAGAAGCGCAAGGGCGGCAAGTAGTCGCGCCGTGCGCAACGTCCTGATCCTCGGCTCCGGTCGCAGCGGAACCAGCATGGTCGCTGGGACGCTTGCCGGTGCGGGGTGGTACGTGGGGGAGCGCCCCTACGCGCCGCGTTCGTCGAATCCCAAGGGATTCTTCGAGTCTTCCGACGTCAACGGCGTCAACGAGCTGCTGCTCTCGGAGGTCGTGCCCGCGTCGGAGCGCATGGGGCCGTGGCAGCGCTGGCTCGCGTGGCTGCCCGACGACGTCGAGTGCCGAACCTCGCCGCGCGTCGAGCGCGTTCTCGCGCGGCTTTGCTCGCAGGGCCCGTGGTGCTTCAAGGATCCGCGCTTGTCGTACACGTTGCCCGTGTGGCGCCCGCACATCGGCGACGCCGGACTCGTGTGCGTGTTTCGTGATCCCGCGGTGACGGCGCGCAGCATCGTGAAGGAATGCGCTCAAGAGGAGTACCTCGCGAGCTTGGCGATGACCGAGGAGCGCGCGATCGCTGCGTGGACCGCGATGTATGGGCGCATCTTGGGACGTCACCGTCGCGAGGGGGACTGGCTCTTCCTGCACTACGAGCAGCTTCTCACGGAGGAGGGCATGCGCAGCTTGGAGCGCTTCGTCGGCGCACCGATCTCGCGCAGCTTCCCCGAGGAAGCTCTGCGACGGACGCAGAGTGACGAACCTCTGAGCGAGGCGTCGCTCGCCATCTACGAGGAACTGTGCGGCCTCGCGCGCTATCCGATCGCACCGCGTGCCCGCCGAGCGAACCCGCCGGCTCGCACGGCTTCGCCGCGGACCGCCTTCCTGCTGGCGCTCGAACAATGGGTGCGC
>JBIKYW010000312.1:0-4467 GCA_044355055.1 Planctomycetota bacterium
CTGGTCGGACGGCGACGACAACCCCGCGGCCGGACGCCCCGACGTGCCGATCCTCGCCAACGCCGCGAAGAACGGGGCTCCGCACGTCTTCACGGTGTTCGAGCCTCAGGGCGGACTACCTGCGGGGCCCTACCCCGCGACGATCTGCTTGCACGGCGGGGGCCCGTCTGGAAGTCACTGGTCGTGGGCGCCCGAGTCGTTCCATTACGCCAACGACGAAGCGACTCCAGTGCAAGGCATCACGGTCGCGATGGACGATCGCGTGTTCGTCTCGACCAGCGGAGTGGTGAACACCGACCGCCCCAGCAACTGGTTTGGGTGGTGGCCCGGAATGAGCGCCACGGCGAGCAACGTGCCGCCGAGCAACGCCGTCGTCGTGCCCTACACGCTGCGTCGGCTCGTGTGGACGCTCGACTAGCTGCAGTCGCGCTCGCCCTACTCGATCGACGCACACCGCATTTCGGTCATGGGCAACTCCATGGGCGGCGCGGGCACGCTGCTCCTCAGCCGCTATCGACCGGAGCGCTTCAGCGCCGCCACGGCCTTCGTGCCGCAGCACTACACGCCCGACACAGGACAGCGGCTCTTCGGAACTCCGGGGCAGAACCTGCAGACGACCGAGCTTGGCCCCGGCGGAGCGGTGCTGCGCGTGAATGACTTCTTCGACGCCGCGGTGCCGCTCGCACCGCATCAGCGCGACTACTGCTTCACGCGCATCTTCCGCGGGCGGCGCGACACCGCAGTCGACTGGGGAACGGAGCAACTCCGGCTCTTCAACGCGATGAACAGCGGTCGCTTCGGAACGCACCTGTACTGGGACAACCGCGACCACACGGCCTCGGACTGGACGACAGACGATCCGCAGACTCCCGCCGTGGATATCGGAGAGTGGGTCGCACCGGTTCGCACGCAACGCTCGGGTGCTCCCTATCAGGCGCGCTTCCGCTCCGACCAGTCGTATCCGGCTTTCTTCGACGACGATCAGGTCCCAGGGACCGCGGCGCGCGAACCCTCCCTCGGCAGCGGCTCCCCCGACGATGGAACGCCGTGGGGAACGTGGGGCGGCTACTTCGACTGGGACGTCGAGACGATCTTCGAGACGCCGCTCGGCTGGTCGTGCACGCTCTACCTCGTCGGCCGCTCGTCGACGAGCGTCGACAACTTTCCGGGTACGAGCGCGACGACGAGCCTTGCTCTGCGCAAGCCGCGCCAGCTCGTGCCCCTGGCGGGGACCCAAGTCCTTTGGACGGCGCGCGATCTGGCGACGGACGCTGTGCTTCAATCCGGGACGACCGTCGCCGAGAGCGACGGTCTGATCGCGCTCACGGGACTGACGATTCCCAAGGATCCGCAGCGCGTGCGGATCGAGCTCCGCCTCGCCACAGCGCCCCGCGTCGGCGACCTCGACAACAACGGAGCGATCGATCTCGACGACGCCAACTTGATGGCCGCGGCGCCGATCGACCTCGACGGCGATGGCGCAGCGGATGCGCGCGACACCGAACTGCTGCGTCGCTACGTGCTCTCGAGTGCGAGCGCTCCGGTCGTGAGCTATTGCACGGCAGGCACAACAACAAACGGTTGCAGCGCGATCCTGTCTGCGAGCGGCTGGCCCAGCGCCACCGCCAACGCTGGCGTCCTCCTCACGGCGACCAACGTCGAAGGACTGCGCAGCGGGCTCATCTTCTACGGAGCGAGCGGTCGCAACGCCGCGATCCTGACTCCGGGCAGCTCCAGCCGGCTGTGCCTGCGCTCCCCCGTGCAGCGCACGAACACCGCAAACTCTGGAGGCAGCAACAACACCTGCACCGGCAGTTTCTCGCTCGACTGGCTGAATTGGATGGCGTCGCGTCCGCAGGCGTTGGGCCAGCCGCTCACTCCCGGCCAGATTTTCCAAGGACAGTGCTGGTTCCGCGATCCCGTCGCACCCGGCGGCACGCACCTCTCGCAGGGCGTCGAGTGGACGCTCTGTCCCTAGGGCGCGCGCCGCATCCGCGAGCTCGAATGGAACGCCGTCCGGCGCTCCGCCACCGCGTGAAGCTACGGACAGCTCGCGCAGCGCTCGCTCGAACCTCGCACGGGCTGCGACGCAACTTGCTCCCGTGCGCGTTCGCTGAGCACATCACCTAGCTTCTGTGAGCTCGGCGGGAAGGAACGATCGAATGGTCGCGTCGTCGAGATAGGTGCGCAGGCGTTCGGCAGAAGGGTAAGGCAGCGCCGAGGCGGGCGCTTGGAGCAGGGCCTCGACATCGCCACCGAGGAGGTAGTTGCGCACGGTGCGTTCTCGCTGGAGCGCTTCGTGCTGTCGGGCGAGCACCTCCTCGCGCAGACGCGGCAACGACACAAGGAGCGCCATGGACAGAGTCCCACACCACGCGATCGCAAGGACCAGAACACGGCGACGCGCTCTGCCTTCGCTGCCCGTCCAGAGATACAGCAGCGCGGCAAACTGAAACATCACCCCGAATGCAAGCACATCGCGATAGCGCGAAGCCAGCTCGCCACCGCCGCGCGCGAACGCGAGCGCCGAGGCCTGTAGGACGAACCACGCCGAGCATCCGACCCACAGACGGCGCTCGTAGAGCGAAGAGCGCGCAGCTCGAATCGAGGTGAAAACGGCGAGTGCGAGGGGAGCCTGGAGCACCAGAACGGCGAGCAACGCGCCGGGGCCGACTCGCTCGACGGGAAGCGGCCATGCAAGTGCGCGCACGAGCGCCGTCGAGAATTCGACGAATGAACGGGCCTGCAACTCGGCGTGCGCCTCCACCGTCGGCGTGAGCGCCAGACCGACGAGCGCCACGCTCGCAAGGTCCACGACGGCGAGTGGAGCGATGCGCGGATCGCGCCACCAACACGCCCGACACAACGCCACAGCGATCGCAGCGAACACGGCGAGCGTTCCCGAGGCCAAGGTGAGCACGAGCGCGAGCGCAAGGAGCGGACCTACGAACGCGCCACTGGGTCGCTCGCTCGCACTCACCCCCAGCAAGGCGACACTCAGCGCGAGAAAAAGGAAGAACTGAGCCTGAAATCCGACGAGTGCATTGTCCCAACCGAACGGCAGCGAGAACCAAAGAACTCCCGCGAGCCACAGCGCTCCGCGGGCTCGCCGCGGCAGGCAGCGCGCAAGGAGGAAGAGCAGACCGACGATCGCCAGCGTGTGAATCACGGCGTTCGCGTACATCGCAGCCCACGGATTCCACACGCGGCCGTTCAACTCGAACAGCAACAGCTGGAGCAGGCGCGTCGTGAAGATGCGGTGCTCGTTGTGAGGCTCCAGCAGACTCGCGAGCTCGAAGTTGCCTTCGATCCACGGCTTGTACAGGAGAAACGCCTCGGCGTCCCATTGATCCCAATACGGCGTGCTGTTGCCGAAGTTGCGTACGAAGAGGATTTTCGCGACCAGCAACGCCAGCCCTGCACACAGCGGCACCATGAAACGCGACATGCGATGCGCGAGCGGATCCGCGTCCGTCGAGGGGCTGGGACTCGGCAAGGACATCGTGGGCCGTTCAGCGTGCGCGGGTCGAGAAGCGGACGGGGAGCGGCTCCAACGCGACGCCCTCGGCGCTCACGAAGCCCTTGTGGCGCTCCCCGTTCAGCGAGAAGGAATAGGTGCGATCGGGCTGAAGCCGAATCGGGACGGTGAGCACCTTGCGGGCCGCGTCATAGGAGAGCGCGCCCGTGATCTCCGGTAAGTCGCTCTTCGCGCCCACGAGCGACCACGACTGATCGCGCATCGGACGGTCGAAGGTGATACGCAGGAGTGTCAGCATCGGATCGACGTCCGTGGCGGCGTTCGCGGGGACCAGCGCGACGACTTGCGGCGCGCGGGCATCTTCGGGCAGGCGCTCCGCGATCGCAGTGAGCCGCTCGACGATGCGCGGCAGGAAGTCGCGCAAAGTGGGAAAGCGGTCGCGGTCCTTCTCGTACTCGGCGAATAGATCCGCGAGCTCCGGAACCCACGCGAAGTGAGCTTCGAGTTCCGCCTGCGCTTGCTCCTTGGCCGCGGAAGAACCCTCCGTCGCAAGTCGGCAGCGCACCACGCATGCACGCACCAGCGTCTCGTACATCACGATCTTCGGCGTCGAGTAGCCCTGACGCTTCATGGCGTCGGCACAGGAGGCGTGGATCCGTGCTGCAGGCGCGGCGAGCTCGCGCTCGAATGCGTCGACGAGGCGGTTCGTGTAGCTGTGGCAGAGCTCGTGTGCGAAGAGCGGTACATAGGACGCGCCGAACTTCGGAAAGCCCTGCTCGTCCCATTCCCAACAGCCGAAGACGGGGGCGAGCTCTTCCGCGCGGCCGTCCGCGAAGCGCACGCCCACTCCGTAGTTCATGCCGCCGCACAAGAGACCGGCGATCGCGACGCAGCTCGCGCCAGGGCGTGCGCCGAAGTAGTCGTCGAACCATGGCAAGGCACGGCTCTCGGAGAGCCGCTCCGACAGGCGGCGCGAGACCTCGGAGTAG
>JBIKYW010000313.1:0-4432 GCA_044355055.1 Planctomycetota bacterium
CCTGCGGCTTCTCGTCGGTCGCGCGCTGCGTGTGCAGCGTGTAGCGGTACTCCGTATTCGGATCGAGCCCGTCGAGTTCGATCGCCACGACGAGGCCCTTCTCACAGCGCACGGGCTTCGTGCGGAGCTCGTCGCTCTTGCCGAGACGCGTGTACGTGACGTGGGCGTCGAGGGCTTCGCTCGCTTGCAGCGAGAGCGTGACGCTGTTCGACGTCACCCGCGTGAGCAAGGAGTTGAAGAGATGCGCGGGGATTTCGGTGCGGAAGGCCTCGGCTTCCCGCTGGCCACCACCACCTCCTCCTCCTCCTCCACCACCACCACCGCGTCCACCATTGCCGCCATTGCCACCATTGCCGCCGGCGTTTCCGCCGCGTCCGCCCTGTCCTCCCTGCCCCCCCTGCGCGCGTCCTTGTCCGCGGCCGGATTCCGCCGGTCCTTGGCGGGAGTAGCGCAGGTCGAGCGAAGCCGTCGCCAGCGTCGTCTCCGCGATCGCCGCGAGCAGCTCGGCGCGCGTCACTGCGCTCGACTTCGAGAGCTTCGGCTCCTCGCGCAATGCGAAGAGCGTCGCGGTGTAGAGCTTTTCACCCGGACCCTGCGAGCACGGCGGCGCGTATTCGGGTCGGCGGTTCACCGTGTTGATGCCGAAGACGCCGAGCGACTTCTGCGCCGCGGCGAGCGAGCGCACGTTCGGCGCGAGCCCCCACAGCACGAGGTAGACGTGCTCGCCGCCCTCGGGCGGGACGTGGTGGATCGTGAGCGCGACGCTCGTCGTGCCCTCGGGCGGCGCCGTCCACTCGAACGGCGGAGCGACTCCGTCGCCGTCGCACGTGTAGCGCACGTCGAGCTGGCCTGCGGCGCTGAGCCCTGCGCTCGCGAGCGCGAGCTTCGAAGCCGCGGGCGGTGTCTTCGGTGGCGGCGGAGGCGGAGCGCCACCGCCCTCGCGTCGTGGGTCGCCACGCGGTTCGCCGCGACGACCTTCGCCGCGCGGCTCGCCCTTGGGTTCGCCCTTGGGTTCGCCACGTGGCTCCCCGCGACGACCTTCGCCGCGCGCACCCGCCGCATAATCCTCGACGCGCTTGCTGCCGTCCGGCGCGAAGAACTCGAAGTGTGCCTTTCCAGTGGCATCCACGCTGTATTCGACGCGATGCGCCTTGTCTGCGAGCTCGTACGTGAGCTTCCACGCACGCTCGCCCGTGCGCTCGAACGCCGTGATCGCTGCGCCGCGCAGCGCGGTGAGAGAAGGCCGCAGGGGCTCGGCGCGCGGCTGCGGGACGATCTGGTCCTCTTCGACCTTCACCTCGCCGCGCATTCCGCCGTTGATGTACGGATACGTCGTCGTCGCGTGGTAGTGGTACGAGCGCGTCGTCCCGCCGAGGCCGCGGTGGGCGGGAACCTCGCTCTCGTGGCCGTTCCACTCGTCCAGCGGGCCCACGCCTCCGTCCGGACACGCGCCGGGAGCGCCCTTCTTGGCCTTGGGATCGTAGAGGCCGTAGATCGGGAAGCCGTCGAGAGCGAAGGCGATCGGCGCCTTGTCGCCCACGACCTTGGCGAGCGCGAGCGGCGCCGCGTGGTAGTGATAGTCGTCCGCGCGGCCGCAGTGGCCGCCAAACTCGTCGAGCTCGCCGATCGCGAAGGCATCTTCACCGCGGTTGTTCAGCGCGTTGAAGATCGGCAGTCCGTTGACCGCGAGCGCGATGGCGCCGCGCCGCAGGTACTCTCGACCATCGACGGGCTTCGCGGCGAGCTTGGGAACCAGCGGGATCTGCCACGCGTTGGAGCCGCGGTACGCCTGCGGCAGCGGCACTTGCTGCTGCCACGTGCGGATGCCCTTCATCATCGTGAACTCCAGCGGCGCGTGCGGGAGTCCATCCGACTCGACATACAGCCACTGAGCGTCGGAGCGCGTCGTGACCTGCGGCGCGAACGCTCGGAACGGCTCGGCTTGCCACGGGCCGTCTTGCGGGACGCCCGCCTTCTGTGCGGGCGCGACCGCGTTCAGCGCCTCGGCGCGCGCGCGCAGCGCCGCTGCCTTGGCGCGCTCGTCCTGAGCGAGTTGGTGGAGCGGGACCACCATCGTCCCACCGCCGGGCAGTGCCAGCGTCGCCGTGCTCGCGCCGACGGCGAGGAGCGCGTGCCCGTGCTCGTGCGCCGAAGATCCGTCGCGCGGGTCGTGCGGGAAGAGCAGCGCGGCCAGCGAGGCCGCCAGCGTGAGCAGGTTCACTCGCCCTGCCCTCCGCTCGAGCCTTCGCCGCGTCCGCGCCGCGGCTTGTCCCCGCGCTCACGCCGCTCGCCGCCCTGTCCGGGCTCGCTCGGCGGCGCGGGCGGCGTCGAGGCATCGCCCGCCTTCGTCGGCATCTGTGCTTTCACCGCGACGAGGTACGCGTCGAGCTTCCCGAGCAGCTCCGCGACTTTCTCCGGCTGTTCCTTCGCGACGTCGTGGCGCTCTTCGCGGTCCTTCTTGATGTCGTGCAGCGTCACCGCGCCCGTGTCGTAGTTGCGCACGAGCTTCCACTCGCCGAGGTAGATCGCCGAAGCCGGTCCGCCGTTGTCGAGGTCGTAGTGGGGGAAATGGATGACGATCTCTTCGCGTGGGCGCGTGATCTTTCCGGCGCCGACGCTGCGCAGCACCTGCACGAGGCTTCCGCCCTCGACGACCGCGAGCTCGTCCTTGTTCTCCGGCGTCTCCAGTGGCGCGCCCGCGAGGTCGAGCAGCGTCGGCAAGAGATCCATGCCGGTCACGCGCTGGCCGCAGATCGTTCCTGCGGCGACGTCGGGCCCCAGCGCGAGCAGCGGCACGCGGATACCGCCCTCGCGCACGCTGCCCTTGCCCCCCGAGAGCGGCGGGTTGGGACCGTTGTTGTTGCGACCCGCGTTCCCGCCCTGATTGCCGTGGTCCGCGCTGTAGAACACATAGGTGTTCTTCGCGATGCCGAGCTCCTCGATCGCCGCGAGCACCTGACCGATGGCCTTGTCCATGTCGCGTACACCTGCCGCGGAGGCGAGCGCCTTGCCTGACAGGTTCGGCAGTGCCTTGCGGGTTTCCTCGAAGCTCTCCGGCGTGGCCTCGGTGTCCGTACCTGCGCCGTAGTGCGAGAGTTGCAGGAAGAACGGCTTCTCCGCGCGCACCTGCGCCTTCATGAACTCGATGCCGCGCTCGGTGATCGCGAAGCACTGCTTCGGATTGGGCTCGCCGCGCTCCGGCCCCTGATTCGTGTTCGGGCCGTCGGAGACGTCGAAGCCGTGCTGCGTGGGGTCGAGACGTCCCACGTGCCACTTGCCGAAGTGCGCCGTCGCGTAGCCGACTCGCCCGAGAAGCGTTCCGGTGGTCGGCACGCCTTCGGGGATTTCGTTCCGCGGCGACGGCGGGACCACGCGCTGTCCGGCGTCGGAGACGTCTTCGCCGCTGCCGCGCCGCTCCTTGCCGCCCTCGTTGACGTAGGTCATGTGCAGCTTCGCCGGGCTGATGCCCGTGAAGAAGCTCGCGCGAGACGGCGTGCAGCGCGGGGCCGACACGTAGAACTCGCTGAAGCGCATGCCCTCCTTCGCGATGCGCTCCAAGTTGGGCGTGAGCCCCGCCGGGCGCGCGTGGCTCGGCTCGGCGCCGTCCATGTCGACGGAGGTCGAGGACCAGCCGTGGGCCTCGGCGAGGATGAAGATGAAGTTCGGCTTCGACTTGCCGCTCTTCTCCTCCGCGCTCGCCACCGAATGGGGAATCGCCACCAGCGCGATCAGCGCCGCGATCACAAGTCGCTTCATCTTCGAGGACTCCTCGGCTCGTGCCGATCGGAGGTCAGGGGCTCAGTTGCCGCGGCGCTGGCGGTTGCCGCCGCCGCCCGCGTTGTTTCCGCCGGAGCCGCCGGCCGGTGCGCCGTCGCCGGAGTTGCCGCGATTGCGGGCTTCGCTGCCGCGGTCATTTCCGCGGTCGTTGCGCGCGTCGTACTGCTGGAGCTGCTCGGGCGTGAGGATGCGCGTGAGCTCGGCGCGCTCGGCCTCTCGGGCTTGATCGCGGGCGACACGGTACGCGTCGCGCTCCATCCCCGCCTCGCGCTGCGCGCGCAGGTCGTCTTCGATCTGCTCCTGTTGCAACAAGAGGCCGCGCATGTCGTTGGTTTGCGCCAGCGTGAGTCCGAGTCGCTCCGCCATCTGCGCGAGCCGCTCCTCCATGCGTTCGAGCTCGCGCTGCTCGCGCGCCTTCGCCGCCTCGGCGCGCTCCGCCTCGCGGATCGACTCCAGTGCGGCTTCGACTTGGGTGTACATCGCTTCGTTGCGTGGCGTCGCCGTTGCTCCGGCGTTCGACTGGACCTCGGCGACCGCCCCGCGAGCTCTTCGACGCTGGGCTGCACCGCCGCGCGGCTCTCGCCTGCCGGACGGCTCTCGAGCGCCTCGATCCGCACGCGCAGCTCCTGATTCTCCGCCCGCAGCGACACGAGCT
>JBIKYW010000314.1:0-4422 GCA_044355055.1 Planctomycetota bacterium
ACTCCGGGTGTCTGCGGTCCGTCGCTCGCGCGGTCGCCGTCGTCGAAGCGCAGCGCGCCGCCCCATTCGACGCCAAACCAGTCGTCCACGTTCTCGTACGAACTGTCGAGTCCGACGAACCAACCGTCCTCGATGGGATCCCAGAAGTCTGCGTCTTCGTACTGCTGTGCACCGACGAGGATGTGCGTGGTGCCGAGCGCCGGACGCCGCCACGAGGACTCACCCTGCATCGGAGCCGCGGTCTCCTCGCTGCGTGGCATCGCAGGCAGGAAGCTGCCCGACGGGACGTCGCGCATAGGCTCTCGACTCGACGTCATGGGCGCGGCACACGACGCGAGTGCGAGGAGCAGAGCGAGCGGGCCACTCCGTGCTTGGAGTGCGGCTTGGGGCAGGCGCAAGAAGTTCATGCCGCGCACGATACTCGCCTCGATTCTCACCCGCCAACGCGCAGCGGATCTCTGCTGGGAACTCGCTTGGATCCGTGCGTGTTGGGGCCCCCGTCGTCCCGGAGTTGGAGGTGCTGCTATGCTCCCCGCCCCATGCTTTCCGACGCGGTCACAGCGAGTCTTCTCGGCTCGACGGCGCTCGTCGCCGTCGTACACACGGCGGTGGGACCGGATCACACGCTGCCCTTCGTGATGCTCGCTCGCGCGCGCGGCTGGTCCCGAGCCCGCACGCTCTGGATCACCGGCCTCTGCGGGCTGGCCCACGTCGCGTCTTCGATCGTCCTCGGCGCGCTGGGCCTCGGGCTCGGTCGTTCCTCCGACGATCTCGCCGCGGTCGAATCCAGCCGCGGGGACCTCGCGGCGTGGGCGCTCGTCGCCCTCGGCACGGTCTACGGTCTTTGGGGCCTGCGCGTCGCGCTCCGTTCCCGCAGCGGCCTGAGCCTGCACTCCCACCGCGGGCACGTGCATCTGCACCCGCACGGCGAACTCCAGCACGAGCACGATGGAAGCGCGGCACCCCAAGACACTCGTCGAACGACCTTCTGGGCACTCTTCGTCGTGTTTGTGCTCGGCCCCTGCGAGCCGCTGATCCCGCTCTACTTCATCCCCGCCAGCCAAGGCCAGCTTGCCCTCGCCGGTTGGGCCGCGGTGGTCTTCTCCGTTTCGACCGTGGCGACGATGCTCGTGCTCGTTGGCCTCGCACACTCCGGCCTCGCGCGCGTGCGCCTGCAGCGCTTGGAGCGGTGGTCCCACGCCCTCGCTGGCGCGGTGATCTCCGCGAGCGGCCTCGCGGTGCTCTTCGGCGGCCTCTGAGTTCGAGCGCGCTCCGATGGCCCTGCTCGCACTTCCGCCGCTGTCGAACCATCGCGCTGACTCGCGGAGCTCCACGGCGAGCGCTTCGAGCCGTGTCGCGCGGACGGCTTTCGTCGCACGCATCAACTCGTGCGTTTCCCTCCGCGGAAATTGCGGCCACATTCTCGGTGCTTCCTGCAATTGGAGTCCGCTTCGATGACGCTGCGCACGCACAAGTTCTTCTTGCTCGCGCTCGCGCTCGTGGGGACCTACCTGCTGGCTCCCTTCGCGAGCGACGCGTCGCTTGCGGGAACCGTGCTCTCCCTTGGGTGGAACGGGTGCATGGCGGCGTGCGTGTACGCGCCGGGCGCCACCGCGCGACGCCGTCACATCGCGCTCGGCTTGTTTGCCGCGATCACCCTCTTCGAGTTCCTTTCCCTGTGGCAGGTCCACCTGATCGCGGACTCCGTGCAGGGCGCGCTCTCGATCGCGCTGCTCTTCCTCGCCGTCTTCACGCTGTTCCGCGATCTGCTCCGCGCCGAGCGCGTCGGCAGCGAACAAATCTGCGCGTCGATCGTTCTCTATCTCCTGATCGGCATCTTCTACTGGGTGCTCTACGGTCTTCTCGCCCGCTACGAGCTCTCGCCGCCCGCCTTCCACGGCATCGACCCTCATCCGGAGGCCATCGTTTCGATCGGCGAGCGCCGCAGCTTCGACCTGCTCTACTTCTCGTTCGTGTCGCTCACCACGGTGGGTTACGGCGACATCGTGCCCGTACATCCCTTCGCGCGCACGCTGGCCACGCTCGAAGCGGTGACGGGCCAGCTCTACCTCGCGCTGCTCGTCGCTCGGCTCGTTTCGCTGCAATTCACGACGCCGCCGAGCCGAGCCTCCTGACCCGCTCCGCGGCGTCGACCGCTTGCGCCCTAGCGCGCGTCAGTTCCAGACCGTGAACTTGATGTTCGACGTCTCGTTGGAGACGTAGACCGTGTGATCGTTGTGCGACTCCGTCGCGCGATCCGCGCACGTGTACGTCATCGGCCCCTTCTCGCCGTACACGACGAAGACCATCGGAGTCGTGCGTGCGAGCGTCGCCTTGCGGTCGTGACTCACCACCTCCGACTCGCCCGGCAAGAAGAGCCACGCCCAGCGCTCGCCACTGGGCATCGTGGTCGACACCTCGACCTTGTTCTCCTTCTTCTTCTCCTGAAACTCATTCTCGCGCTCTCGCTCCGCGCGATCTCCGCCACACGCCGCCAACGCCAAGACCGCCACCAGCCCAACGCTCTTCATTGCTGCTCCTCGCAAAATCGAATGTCCGCTGCGAACCACTGCGCGCGGACCTCCAAAAGTGTAGTGCGTCGCATCCCCGAACCCAATGGGACCGCCATCCGCTGGGATTCGGTCCTTCGGTTTCGCGAGCCCCCATCGTGAACTATCCTTGCCGCATGCAGATGAGCCACAGACGACGATCCTCGCCCCCCGCGGAGGCGCGGCACGGATCGGGGGCTCGGTAGATGGAGTCGTCGTTTGCGCTGCAGGTTCGGCTCGAAGAGCCCGCGGTCTTCGCGGCGCTCGACCAACTAGTGGCGGTCGGCGCCACCTGGGATCTCGGCGAGTCGAAGCTCGGAACGCTGCGGCTCGTGCTCGAAGAGCTGATGCTGAACGTCTGTCACCACAGCGGGCTCGGCGCGAACGCCACCATGGATGTCACGCTGCGCCGCGATGGAACGACGTTGCAGCTGCGGATCGAGGACTGTGGTCCGTCCTTCGATCCCTTCTCAAGAGCAACGCCGGACTTAGAGCTCGCCATCGAAGAGCGCGAGATCGGAGGTCTGGGCATTCACTTCGTGAAGTGCACGACCGACCGGCAGCGCTGGAGCCGCCAAGCGGGGAAGAATGTCGTCGAGGTGGAGTGGGACCTGCCTCAGGGCGCGGGCGCTCGCTGAGACGTCGCGCCGCGAGTCCCGCTCGGAAAAACTGGTTCTGGGGTGCGCGGACTCGTGCTTCGTCCGCTAACGTCGGCCCCGCCGAGCCCCCCCCCATGCTCCCCACCCTGCGCAAGCTTCTGCCCGGGCTGTTGTTGATCGCGTTCGTCTCAGGGCTCTTGCTTTGGTCAGACTGGCGTTCGAAGCAGGCGCGCGGGGCGAGCAAGACTCAGCGCGTTGCGCTGGTGCAGCACGCGTCTCAGCTCGTGCTCGATCAGACCGTCGAAGGCGTCTTGCGAGGACTCGACGCTCGCGGCTTCCGTGATGGAGGGAAGATCGAGCTCCGCAAGTACAACGCGGAGGCGGACATTCCGACGGCCAACGCCATCGCGCGCGACGTCGTCTCCGGCAGCAACGACCTCGTGATCACGGTCACCACCGTCTCCATGCAGACGGTGGCGAACGCCAATCGGGACCACGCCCACGTGAAGCACGTCTTCGGCTGTGTCTCCGATCCCTTTGCTGCGGGCGTCGGCATTCGCCGTGAGAATCCGCTCGAGCACCCGCCGTGGATGGCGGGTTTCGGCTCGATGCAGCCGATCGAGCGCTGCTTCGCGGTCGCTCGTCGCATGAATCCCAGCCTCAGCCGCGTCGGGCTCGTGTGGAACCCCGCCGAGGCGAATAGCGAGGCTCAGACGAAGCTCACGCGCACGGTCTGCGCAAAGCTCGGCATCGAGCTGCTCGAAGCCAATGCGGGGCACAGCAACGAGGTGCTCGAGTCGCTCAGCTCCCTCATTTCACGTGGGATCGACGCTCTGTTCGTCACGGGCGATGTGTGCGTTCTCGGCGCCATCGACGTCGTCACCGGCACGGCGATGCGCTCGAAACTCCCCGTCTTTTCAGTGATTCCGCCGACTTCCGAGAAGGGCGGCTTGTTCGACCTCGGCTCGGACTATTCCCAGATCGGGAGGATGATCGGCGACCTTGCTGCCGACGTCCTCGAGGGCAAGGATCCGGCCACAGTCCCGATCGAAAACCGCGTGCCCGAGATGCTCGTCTTGAATCGCAAGACGCTGGCGAGCATCGGCGGCGGTTGGACCTTCCCCCCGGACTTGCTGGAATCCGCAGCAAGGATCGTCGAACTCGACGGCAGCGTCGTGGTCCGCAAGTCGGACGCCCCCGCGCCGACCAAGAGTTCCCCCACTCGCAAGCTGCGCGTCGACTTCATCGAGTACGTCGACACGCTGAACGTCGAT
>JBIKYW010000315.1:0-4419 GCA_044355055.1 Planctomycetota bacterium
GTCGTGTAGGCAGGCGGCGACGGCTGCGACTCGCTCACTCCGTCTTGACTCTGCTGGCAAGCAGCGGAGAGACAGAGCAGCAGCGCGGCGCGAGCGATCGTGCGCGGGCGAGAGGTCTGGGGCGTGTGGGGTCGAGGTTGCATCGGGCGCTCCGTGGCGTCGGACAGGGGGTGGGCCGTCGCCTTGGAAGAGAGGGGACGGGCAAGGATCGACCGGACGGGGCCCAGACTTGAACCCCTGCCCCACCGCGGCCGCGCCAAGCCAAGAGGCAGTTCTTTCCGGAAGGAAGTTCCGCCCTCCGTTGTTCTGCGGCGGAGTTCGCAGAGGAACCCGACACGCGCCTCGACCTCGGGCCATGCTTCCGTCGACGGAAGAACCCTCCCCGTAGGCCAGCTCACCCCCGCGAGCAGCCCACACATGGGGATTCTCGCGGAAACGAAACCTCAACAGTGACCACCAAGAACCGCTTCCGGCAGCCCCTGATGCTGCTGACCCTCGCGATCACGCTCGTGTACCTCGTGTACCGGGCTTGGTTCACGCTGAACCTCGCGAGCCCCTACGCTGTCTTCGCCTCGCTGATCCTGTACGGAGCCGAGATCTGGGGCTGCGTCTCGATGGCGCTCTTCTTCCTGCAGGTGTGGGAGATCGAGGAGCCGCCCCAGCAGCCCGTGCTCGAAGGGCGGACGGTGGACGTGTTCGTTCCGACGTACAACGAGGACGTGCAGATGCTGCGGGGCACTCTGCAGGCGTGCCTCGCGATGGACTACCCCCACCGCACGTACATCCTCGACGACGGCAAGCGCGCGGAGGTCAAGGCGCTCGCCGAGGAGCTCGGCGTCGTCTACATGACGCGCGAGAACAACCTGCACGCGAAGGCCGGCAACCTGAATGCGGCGCTGGAGAAGACCGACGGCGAGTTCGTCATCATCTTCGACGCGGACCACGTCCCCGCGCGCCACTTCATCACGCGCCTGCTCGGCTACTTCCGCGACGAAGAGCTGGCGATGGTGCAGACGCCGCACGCCTTCTACAACTTCGACACGTTCCAAGGTGTCGTCGACTACGTGAAGCGCCGCTTCTGGGACGAGGGACAGCTATTCTACAAGGTGCTCCAGCCCGGCAAGAACCACCTCAACTCGGTGATCTTCGCAGGCTCCGCGGCCATGTTCCGGCGCGAGGCCCTGAAGGAAGTGGGCTACATCGCGGTCCAGACGATCACGGAGGACATGCATACGGGCATGCGCATCGCGGCCCGCGGCTGGAAGTCCCTGTACGTTTCCGAGCGCATGATCGCCGGTCAGGGCGCGAGCGACGTCAGCACGTTCCACAGCCAGCGCCTGCGCTGGGGTGAGGGCAACCTCTCGATCCTCGCCTACGACAACCCGCTGACGATGCCGGGCCTGTCGTTGACTCAGCGCCTCTCCTACTTCGCCTCGATCATCCACTGGGCGGGCGGCCTGCCCAAGATGGCGATCTACGCCACTCCGATCCTGATGCTCTTCACGGGCATCGCGCCGGTGCGCGAGTTCACGTGGACGATGGGCGCGATCTTCGCGGCCTACATGCTCTCGATCATGTACACGATGCGCGCTGTCACCGAAGGTCGCGCGTCGATGGGCAACATCGAGTACTTCAGCATGGCGAGCTTCTGGACGCAGACGCGCAGCCTGTGGCGCGCCGTGTTCGGCCGCAAGAAGTCGAAGTTCATCGTGACGGCCAAGCGCGGTCGCCAGAAGGCCAGCATGGTGCCGCTCGTCGGCCCGCAGCTCGTCCTGATCGCCGTGAGCCTCGTGGCCTTGGTGTGGGGCTGGGCGATGCAGCTCTTCTTCAAGGACTCGATCGACTTCCTCGGTCTCGGCATCTCGAGCGGCTTGGTGCTCTTCCACGTCAAGATCGCGCTCGACTACGTGCGGCGCGCGATGACGCCCGCGAGCCGCCGTTTCAGCTACCGCCACCTGATCAACCTGCCGATGCGCTACGAGTGGCTCGATGCCGAAGGCGCGCGTCGCTCGGGTCTCGGCGTGACGACGGACCTCACCGAGCAGGGCTTTGGCCTGCTCGCCTACGACGAGATTCCGATCGCGAGCGAGGGTTCGTTCGAGCTGCACGCCAACGGCAACCTGGTGCGCTTCCAAGGCAAGCTCCGCTCGTCCGAGTCGCGCACACCGGCCTCGAATGCCCACGGTCCGCGCTGCTTCCGCTACGGCATCGAGATCGCGGACATCGCGGTGCACGACCGGGACGCGCTGATGCGCGTGTGCAACGAGTACGCAGTCCCGATGTGGTTCGCGGAGTTCGAGCGCGGCGACGAGGGCAAGGGCGGACGCCCGATGTTCGGCGGAGCCAAGCGCGAGAGCGACCGACCGGAGTTCATCCTGCCCGTGGTCCTCGCGGTCGAAGGCGGCAGTGGAAAGCCGCTGCACACGGTCTCGAAGGACCTCTGCACGGGTGGCCTGCGCTGCATCCTGCCGCACAAGCGCAAGACGGGCGAGCTCTTCGACGTCGAGTTGCCTTCGCCGCTCGGCCTCGTGCGCGCCAAGGCCAGCGTCCTGCGCTCGGAGCAGGTTCTCACGGGCAACTACGACCTGTGGGATACGGCCCTGCAGTTCACGCGCTTCGAGGGCTCGGGCCGAAGCCTGATTCAGTCGCTCGTGTCGCAGAACGAGCGGGATGCCATCGCACCCGCGCTCGAGTTCGACGCACGACTGCGCAGCCGTCCCGTGGTAGCGCCGGTGTTCGCCGCGTCCTTCGCAGTACTGGCGATCGCGCCGATCTTCTACGGCATCTTCCGCGCGACGTACGCCGACGAAATGGCGCTGCGCTCGCACCTGAAGGACACGCTCGCGCGTTCCGACACGCCGGAGCTGATGCGCATCTATCAGGAGACGCTCTCGAGCCCGAAGCCCGATCGCTTCCGCTTGCTGCTCCTGAAGGACAGCCTCGAGCGCGCGAAGCTCTGGCCTGAGCTCACGAACGTGTGCCGCAAGCTCGTCGAGCTCGATCCCAACTCGATCGACATGTCGATGTCGCTCTGCTACTCGTACGCCAAGTGCGGCGAGCACGAGCTCGCCCGCGAGGAAATGGCGAACCTGCGTGAGCTGCTCGACATGCACCGTGCCGAGCCCAAGCTCCGCCTCGAAGCCGAGCTGCTCTTCGCGCACAACCTCATCGAAGCCGACCGTCGCTTCGAGGCCTGCGAGGTGTACGCGCGTCTCTTGCCCTCGTACCCCGAAGCCCTCGATGCGCGCCGCGAGTACGCGGGGCTTCTCTCCGGACTCGGACGCTACGACGACGCGCTCAAGGCTCTCGAGGGCCTGCCGCTCGACCGAGCCACGCGCCTCGAGATCATCCACATTCACTGCGCGCAGCAGGACTTCGACGCGGCCGAAAAGGAGTGCCGCACTCTGATGAAGCTGGCTCCCGGCGACAGCGAGCTCGAGCGACTCTTGCCCGAGATCCTGACGTGGAATCGCGACTTCAAGGGTGCGGTACGTCACTACCAAGCACTGCTGTCGGCGTCGCCCAAGGACTTGGAGCTCCGAACCCAACTGGCGACGACGCTCGTGTGGTCGGGCGACAAGGACACGGCGCTGATCCACTTCCAGCAGCTCGTCGACGAGGGCTGTGTCGAAGAGGCGGTGGTCGACGGCTATCTCGACGCCATCAACGGCGCATCGGCCACCGACGAGCGCGCCGCGCACAGCGTGCGACGCATCGCCGCGCGTGCTGCGGAGACCGAGAGCTCGGACGCCGACTTCCTGATCAGCCTCGGCACCGCGCTGCGCAAGACCCGCAACGGCAGGGACGCCGTGCAGTTCTTGGAGCGTGCGCTCGAGCTGCGGCCGGAAGAACGCAACGTGCGGCTCACGCTCGCGGACACGCTCCACGAGCAGGGCGAGTACAAGCGCGCCGACGCGCTCTACGCAGGCTTGATCCCCGAGCGTTCGAGCGAAGTTGCGCGACGTTCGCTGCGCAAGTAGCTCCGAGACTCGATCTCCGAGGCGCCCCCGGTGACGTGCGACGTCGCCGGGGGCGCTGTGCTTTGGGGACGTCGCACGTGGCGCCGAAGCGAGTGAGGTCACGCGAACCCAGCCCGCGCGGCGGAGTCGGGAAAGAAGTTCCAATCCGCAAGGCTGACGTTCATGTGAACTTCGCGTTTTCGTCGCGCCTTCCGACCTCGGAGGACACACGGGAGTACGGTTCGAGCAGTCGCTCTCTCACGTTCACGGGAGCGTCCCCTCGCAACCACTTTCCCGTTCAGGATTCCGAAATGAACCGTGACTCCCTCCACCGGCGCCTCGAACTCGAACGCCAGCGCGAAGTCGCCTCCCGTTCCCTGCTGCGCCGCGCTGCGGCCGTGCTTGCCGCCGCCGCTCTCCTCGCCCCCATCTCCGTCAGCCAGTCTCGTCAGGTCGGATC
>JBIKYW010000316.1:0-4414 GCA_044355055.1 Planctomycetota bacterium
GAGCCGTGCAGCCTACGACGGCGCGATGCACGCCGTCCATCCCGAGTGCCTCAACCGCGCGCGCCCTTGAAGTGCGGCAAGAGCGTGTTCTCGAGCTTCCGATACAAGGCTGCGGTCGCGCGCACATCGCGCAGGCAATACTCGCCGATGTCCTCGATGCGCCCGTCGCGGTACGCGCGTCCCACTTGGCTGCCGTCGATGCCGCCCTTGGGGCTCTCGATGTCGAAGCGCCGACACCAGTAGTCGAGCTTGTAGTTCTCGCGCGTCGTGCCTTGGAAGGTCAACACGTCCGCGAGGTCACAATGCTCGCGGATGTCGTAGCGGTAGCCGACGAGCTGACGGCTCGGACGGACGCCGAGCTGCGCAGAGCGAATCATCAAGACAGGACCGTCGTAGACGCGTCCGTTGAAGGTGACGAGCAGTGGCAAGCCCTGCTTCTCGGCGTTCTTGCCGACGATGTCCCAAAAACGCGTGAGCAAGGAGCGCTCGTCGCCGCGAAAGATCTTGGAGCCCGGCACCTTCTCCCATGCGCGCTCCGCGGCACTCTCGCCTTCGAGCAAGAGCAGGCCTCGGTCGAGTTCCGCGCCCTTGGCGTCGTTCACGAGCCACATCCCGATCGCGATCACCTTGCCGAGTCCGGGCACCAGCGCGGTGCGTTCCGGCACGGCATCGCGCTCCTCGGAACTCTTCGCGCGGGAAAGCAGGTAGCCGCGCGTGATCTCGTCGACCTCCTCCCACGGCAGGCCTGCCACTTCGATGTCGAACACGATCGTCGTCATGCGGCCCAGAGATTAGCGAAACGAGCTCACGGCCGTCGCAGGCGATACACCTCGATCGTGTTTCCGTAGGCATTGGCCTCGAAAACCCGCAGCGCCAGCGGCTGGACGCCGAGCTCCTGCGTATAGCGCAGCGCGAACTGCCCGCGTCCCGTGGCCGGATCGCCGATCGGCGAGGTGCGGAACACGAGTTCTTCTTCGCCAGCGAGCTGCTTGCGGATCTTGGCGAGCAAGACGTTGCGGGAATCCTCGGCGGCAGCCTGCACGACCACATAGTCGGCGCCCAGGCTTCGCAGGTGCCCGATCGGATCGGCACCGAACTCCTCCTGTGCGCGCTGGGGCGCCTTGGGGATCACGATGCGATAGTTCGGGCCGGTCCGCAGATCCTCGGGAATCTCGCGCGCGTAGCGTGCCCAGTAGTTGATCTCCTCCGTGCGCCCCGACTCGCGCAGCGACGCCTCGTCCTTGAAGAGCGGCACGTCGATGTAGGGAACCGTGTAGATCTTGGCCTGTGGATCGACGTTGGCGCGGATCCAGTGCGCGACCTGAGTCCACGTGTCCGGCGCGGCACGCACCGCCGTGAGTTTCCACGCAGCCGCAGTCGCGGGCAGCACCGCGAGCACGCCGAGCGCGGTGAGAATCGGCGCACGTCGCAAGCTCTGCGGCAATGCCTTTCCCACGCGAGTGACGCCGTAGGCAGCGAGGCATGCGAAGCACGCGACCATCGGCATGAGAAAGCGCTCGAACGTCACCTTGGCGTCGTACGAGATGAGCACGAACAGGAACGGCAAAGTGGCGCCGAGCACGATGGCCAACGCGCGCCGGTGCAGCAGGTCGCGCGGCAGTCGACGCATGCGATCGACGACGAAGAATCCGATGCCGATCAGCCCGAACAACAACAGACTCGGGTCGTAGTTCACGAGCGTCGAGAGCACGACCTTGCCGCCCGTGAACTTGGGCCGCAAGAAGAACGGATGGCCTGCGAGGTCGAGCACCACTTCTTGGCTGGATTCCGCCAGCTCATGTTCCGGCAGAGCCGCGCCGGTCTCGACGAAGTGGAACGGATAGAAGTAGCGCACGGCGAGGACACCGAGGAGCGCGACGCACAGGGGCGCGAGGAGCAAACGCGCCTTGGGCAACGGTCGCTCGAAGCACCAACACAGCCAGAGCACGCCGAGACCACCGAGCACGATGCCGCCGCTCTGCAAGGTGCAGGCGGCGATCGCTGCGGCAGCGACGGCGAGCCACATGCGCGTTTGCGTCGGCTTGTCTGCGAGCCACAGCGCGGCAGCGAGCGCGAGGGCGACGGTGCCGCTGACGGGTCCGTGCGGTTTTTCCTGCTGGGAAAACGACAAATGCAGAAGGCTCGTCGCCGCAAAGGCTGCGGCGAGCAGCGATCCGCCTCGCCCCATGAAGCGCCGCGCGATCCAGTAGGCGCCGACGACCGTGAGCAGCGATAAAAGCACGGACGAGCGTCGCAGAGAGATCCACGGCTGTGCCGCGCGAGCCACGTGCCCGTCCACATCGAGCGGCGCGACCAGTGGCGCGAGCTCGGCATCGTCGAACAGCGCCGCGAAGCGCGACGTCACGTGTGGGTAGTAGCCCCAGAACTCGTCCTTGCGCAGCTCGGCATCGCCCGTGCGAATCTCCTTGACCTGCGTGTAGATCACCATGCCGTCGCGATACGTCATGTGCGGCAAGCCGAAGCCGATGCCATGCAGACGCAACGCCAGCGCGCCGAGGACGATGCCTAGGAGCGCGAGGGCTGCCATCCAGCGGGACTTCGTCTCGCTCATCGCGCGGACTCCTTCGGGACGCGGTAGATCTCGAGCACGGTCCCCATGCTCCGATCTTGGAACACCCGCAGCCACGTCGGAACCTGATTCAGCGTCATCTTCTCGCGAATCCAGACGCGACCCGACTCCTCGCCGTCGGCGCGCGGCGCCGCGACAAACACGCGCTCGGCCTTCTCGCGCAGCTCTTCGAGCAAGCGGAGCAGGACCTTGTAGCGGTAGCGCTCGCCGAAGGCTTGGATGACGACGTAGTCCGCACCGCGCGCTCGGATGCCGTCGAGCGGCGCATCGCCGAGCTCGGCGAACTCCTGCTTCACTCCGCGCGGCGGAAGCACGGTGTACGACGGACCGAGCTTCCATTTCGAGTCGAGTCGCGCTTGGTACGCCATCCACGTGAGCACTTCGCTCGCATCCGGGCTCTCGGCGACCGCGGCCTCGCTGTAGAAGAGCGGAAGGTCGATGTACGGCAGGACGACGACGCGCTCTTCGGGCTGGACGTGCGCGCGAATCCACTCGGCCACTTGAGTCTGCGTGTCGGGCCTCGCGCGAACGCGCGCAAGCGCTACGGTGGCCGCGGCCGGTTCCGCGAGCAGCAACGCGGCGACGGCGACGAGCGCGGGCTTCGAGCGAATGCGAGACGACAGTGCCGCCGCAGCGTAGGCCGCGAGCGCCGCCAAGAAAGGTACGAGCGGCATCAAGAAGCGATCGAACGCGTCCTCGTAGACGCACACGAAGAGCCCATACATCACGGCGAAGGGGAGAATCACCGCCAAGTCCCTGCGCCGTTCGAGGTCGACAGGTCCCCGCGACTTGCAGCGCCACAGAAACACGCCGACGCCCACGATCCCGAGCACGAGAAGGACCGGCTCGTAGAGGTAGAGCGTCAGGAACATGTTCTTCGAGCCCGCGAAGTTGAGCTTGTCGAGCATCAGCGGGTGGTTGCCGACGTTCAGCGCGTGATCGCCGAGCTTTTCCTTCTCTCCACCCCCGAAGAGGAACGGATAGAAGAAGCGCACGGTCGCCGCGAGCACCAAGAGCGTCGGCACGATCGCGCGCGCGATCAACTTCCACAGGCCACCTCGCTCGGAACGCCCGAGGAACATTGCAAACAACGCTGCTGCGGCGGACACGAGCGCGAAAGCACCATTCACCGCCGTCGCGAGCGCGAGCGCCATCGCCGCGGTCGCCACGAACCAAGTCCATGCTCCGGGCTTGCGCGCGAGCGCCATCGCGGCGAGCACCGCCATCACGACGGTGCCACTGACCGGTCCGTGCGGCTTCTCCTGTTGGGCGAACGACAAGTGCAACAGCGAGAATGTCACCAAGGCCGCAGCGAACAGCGCCCAGCCGTCGCTCACGAAGCGTCGCGCGACGAAGAACGCGCCCGGAATCGCGAGCAACGACAAGAGCACCGAGAGTTGACGCGCCATGAGCCATGGCTCGGAGGCGCGCGCGAGGTGCCCTTCGAGCTCGAGCGGCTCGCGCGGCTCCCCCACCCAGTCGTCGGGTGCCAGCAAGATCAGGCGCGACATCAGGTGCGGGTAGTAGCCCCAGAACTCGTTCGCTGTCGGATCCTCGGGCATTTCGCGCAGGTACTCGACCTGCGTCGAGATCACCATGCCGTCGCGATACGTCTGGTGCGGAAGCCCCCAGCCAACGCCGAGCCAGCGCAGCGCGAAGCCCGCGAGCACGAGCGCGCACAGTGCGATGAGCACGAGCGGTCGAGGGCGTCGGGTTTCACTCATGACGCGCGTCGAGCTTAGTTTCGCTGGCTTCCCGCCGCACTAGGCGCGACGGGACCCGACGCTTCTCACGCGTTGGCGTTTCTGCGCCGGGCCTGCGCAA
>JBIKYW010000318.1:0-4413 GCA_044355055.1 Planctomycetota bacterium
CTGCGGAGTCTCCATGAAGCTGCGTCTCGATTCCTTTCTGATCATCCTCTCTGTCTCGATCGCCACCGCCTGCACGAGCACGACGGCGCGCGAGTATTCCGATGCCGAGCTCTCGGCCACGGCGCGTACGCGCTCGACTGCCACTGTCGCGGACGTGGCGCTCGCCCTCGAGCTCGCCGACCTCGGTCCGCTGTCGGTGCCGATCCCGAGCGCTCCCGCCGAGCTACGCCCGGACATGGACGAGTTCTGGCATGCCGCGGCCTATGCGTGGAATCCCGAGCTGCGCGCGATGCGTCGTCGCGTGCGCGCGGCGCAGGGGGAGCTCGACTCCGCGGGGAAGCCCCAGCCCATCCAAGGACAGGCCATGGCGCTCGACCTCTCCGACCCTGCCGCGGAGCTCGAGTTTCAAGCGATGGTCGATCTGCTCGGACTGCTCGGAGTCGGACCCGCGGACGCGGCGAAAAAACTCGCGAGCGCGACCGCGCGCGCGGAGCTCGCGGCGCTCGAAGCGCGCGTGTGGTCGCTGCGTTTCGACGTCGACCGCGCGCGGGTCGAACTCGCGGCGGCGAAGTCCCTCGAGACGGCGCTCGCTGCACTCTACGGCGAGTGTTCCGAGGTCCTCCCACGTATCGAGATCCTCGCGCAGCGCGGCTGGATCGGGCGCGGCATGACGGAAGGCGCGCTGTCCGCGCTGCACATGCTGGAGCACCATCAATCCATTGCGCGGCTCGAAGTGATCCGCGCACGCAGCGATCTCGCGGCGCTGTGCGGCCTCGACTCGGCGCACCCGGCCTTCGACGAAGCCCAGAGCGGTGTGATCGACCGCTTTCGGCCGGAAGACGTGGAGCTGACCGATCCGAGCGACGCGGAGCTGCTCGCGCGGCTGCCAGAGCTGCGATCCGCGAAGCTGGAACTCGCGGTGGCCGAGGCGGAGCTCGTGCGCATGGCGCGCGAGCGCTGGCCGATGATCGGCATCGGGCCGCGCACGATGCTGCGTCCCGACGAGCAGTTGCTCGGCGGCATGATCGGACTCAGCGTCCCGTTCCCTGGTGCGCTCGAAGGCGCGATCGCCGCCCAACGCGAGCGGCGCGACGCAAGCTACGAAGCGCTCGAGAGCGCGCTGGTCGCAGTGCGGACCGAGCTCGACCGCACCGCACGAACCTTTGCGGAGTCGGTTCAACTCGCCGAGGAGCACGCGCCGCTCACCGACATGTCGATGGCACGCATGCTCGCCGCATCGCAGGCCGAGTTCCTAGCCGATCCCGAGCGGCTCGAACGCTGGTCTTTTGCCGTCGGCGAGCGACTCGACTCGTTGATGGCTCTCGTTCGAGCGCGCGCCGAGCTCGTGCGCGCGTGGCTCGACTGCGAGGAAGCACGCGGCCCGCGCGCAGAGGTGAAGCCGTGAGTCAAGTTCAACCGGACATCGACCTCGCGGGGCTCACGCGCAAGTCGCCCGACCTGCCGCCGCCGCGCCGCAGCCTGCTGCGCATTCTCGTACCGCTCGCGATCCTGCTCGCATTCGGCGCGCTGCTCGCCTCGACGCTCGGTGACTTCCTACAGGGCTCCGTCGAGGTCACGACGATCCGCCCGCGCAGCGTCGAAGGCTCGTCCGCGAAGTCCGCGGGCACCGTGCTCTTCCAAGCCGCCGGATGGATCGAGCCGGATCCGTTCCCCGCCGCTGTGACGGCGCTGACCTCCGGCGTCGTGAGCGAAGTGCTCGTGCAAGAGTCGCAGGCGGTTCGCGCCGGTGAGATCGTGGCGAAGCTAGTCGCCCGCGACGCGGAGCTCGCTGTCGAGCGTTCGCAAGCGGTGCTCGACGAAGCGCGCGCCGAGCTGGCACGCGCAGAAGCGGAAGCAAAGGCGGCGCAGTCGACGTGGGACAGCGCGCTCGCCGTGCAACAGGCGCTGGCAGTGGCGCAGGCGGAACTGCGTGGCCGTGAAGCCGAGCGCGAGCACCGCGTTCAGGCCGCGGCTTCAGCCGAGGCGCGCGTCCAAGTTGCGCGAGAAGAGGTCGAACTGCAGCGCGCGCTCGCGCAGGCAGGCGCAGCTGGCCCTCGACAAGTCGAGCTCGCGCAAGCGCGCGTCTCCGAAGCCGCCGCCGATCTCGCGGTCCTGCAAGCCGACGCCGTCCTCGCACGCTCGGACGCGGAGAAAGCTCGCGCGAATCTGCACCGCGCGGAACGCGACCTCGAGCTGCGCATCGACGACCGCAAGCAGCTCGACGCGAGCCTCGCGATGGTCGCGCTCGCCCGCGCCAAGGTCTCCTCTGCGCAGTCGATGCTCGAGGAGGCGCGTTTGCGACTCGCGCGCACGGAAGTGCGCTCCGCATCCGATGGAATCGTGCTGGAGCGCCGCGTGATGCCGGGTAGCTCCGTGGGAGATGCGGACGCCGTCGTGTGCACGCTCTACGACCCGCGCTCGATCCGCGTGCGCGTCGACATTCCGCAGGGCGAGGTCGGCAAGGTGGGTGTCGGAATGCGAGCCGAAATCCTCGCGGAGTCGCGCCCCGGACGGCCGTACAGCGGCGAGGTGATCCGACTCGTCCACAAGGCCGACATCCAAAAGGTCACGCTGCAGGTGCACGTGCGCATCGAAGATGGCGATGCGCTGGTGCGACCCGAGATGCTCGTCCAAGCGCGCTTCCTCGGGATGGGCGGTACGGGGGCTCCTGCGAGCGGACCGCGGGAGTCCTTGGCGATTCCCGCGCGGCTGCTCGTCGAGGGCGATCGCGTCTGGGTGATCGACGGCGGCACCCGCACCGCCCGGCTGCGTACCGTGACCGTGGGTACCCGCTCCGGCGACGAAGTCGAGATCACCGACGGCATCAATGCCACGGACAAGCTGATCGATGCGGGCCGCGAGCAGCTCGTGGAAGGAGCGCGCGTGACGACGCGCGGAGAGTAGCCATGGCCTTCATCGAGCTCCGCAACGTCACCAAGACGTACCGCAAGGGTGAGCACGTGGTCACCCCGCTCGCCGACGTGTCGCTCGACATCGCGCAGGGCGAGTTCTGCGTGCTCCTCGGTCCCTCGGGCTCCGGCAAGACGACGCTGATGAACCTGATTGCAGCCGTCGATCGCGCCGATCGCGGAGTCGTCCGCGTTGCGGGCACCGAGCTCTCGAAGCTCTCGGCCTCCGCCCTCGCAGATTGGCGCGCGCGAACGGTGGGCTACATCTTCCAGCAGTCGAACCTCGTGCCCGTGCTGACGGCGTACGAGAACGTCGAGCTGCCGCTGTGGCTCCAGCCGCTCTCGCGCGCCGAGCGCCATCGTCGCGTGAGCCTTGCACTGGCAGCCGTCGGCCTGACGGACCGCGCCGAGCACTTGCCCAAGCAGCTCTCCGGCGGGCAAGAGCAGCGCGTCGCGATCGCACGCGCGATCGTGGCGGATCCCCCGCTGCTCGTCGCCGACGAGCCCACGGGCAACCTCGACCACGAATCCGCGGAGGGCATCCTCACCCTGCTCGAACGGCTGCACCGCGAGTTCGGCAAGAGCATCGTCATGGTCACTCACGACCCGCGCGCTGCGGAGCGTGGCACCCGCCACTTCCGCCTCGACAAGGGTCTGCTGGCCGAAGAGACGGAGCACGTGCGATGAAGCTCTTGCGGCTCGTGGCCAAGAACCTCGCGCGACGACCGATGCGCACGCTGCTCACGCTCGGCGGCGTCGCCTGCGCGATGCTGATGCTGCTCTTGGTCGAGAGCCTCGGCGCGGGACTCGATGCGGCCCTCTCAGGCAGCGACGCCGCGCGCACGCTGATCGTCTATCGCGTCAATCGCTACTGCCCTCAGACATCCTTCCTGCCAGAGTGGTACGGACCGCGCATCGCAGAGCTCGACGGCGTCGAAAGCGTGCTGCCCGTCAAGGTCTACCTCAACAACTGCCGCGCGAGCCTCGACATCGTGCCGTTCAACGGCGTGCCGGCAGAGAAGCTTGCGACGTCGCGGAGCTTCGAAGTGCTCGAGGGCGACTATGAGCGCTTCGTCGCGGAGCGAGACGCCGCGCTCGTCGGTCGCGCCTTCGCCGCGCGCAAGAACCTCGCAGTGGGCGACCAGTTCCGCTTCGGTGGCATCAACGTCAAGGTCGCGGGCATCTTCGGCAGTGCCGAGCCTGTCGAGGAAGGCACGGTCGTCACGCACCTCGAGTATTTGCAGCGTGCGGTCGCCGTCAATCGCCTCGGAACCGTCACGCAGTTCGAGGTGAAGATCGCGGACGCTGCCCGTGCCAAGGAAATCTCGGCTCAGATCGATGAGCTCTTCCGTACGGCGCCGGAGCCGACCGACACGCGGCCGCGCATCTTGTTCTTGGAGCAAGCGACGCGAGATCTGCGGGAGATTCTCGGCTTCGCACGGCTCCTGGGGCTGGCCTGCGTCGCGGTCGTGCTCGCGCTGGTGGCCAATACGGTCGTGATGAG
>JBIKYW010000317.1:0-4413 GCA_044355055.1 Planctomycetota bacterium
GCGCGGACCTGCTCCTGCTGGTTCGTTGGATACGCATCGATGATGCGGTCGACCGTGCGCGCGGAGCCGGTCGTGTGCAGCGTGCCGAACACCAAGTGGCCGGTCTCGGCCGCCGTGATCGCCGCCGAGATCGTGTCGAGGTCGCGCATTTCGCCGACGAGCACGACATCGGGGTCTTGGCGCAGCGCGCGGCGGATCGCCTCGGGAAAGCTCGGCACGTCGGCGCCGAGCTCGCGCTGGGTCACGATGCCCTTCTTGTGGCTGTGGTAGTACTCGATCGGGTCTTCGATCGTGATGATGTGGGCGTCGCGGTTCGAGTTGATCCAGTCGATCATCGTCGCGAGCGTCGTCGTCTTGCCCGAGCCCGTGGGACCGGTGACGAGGATCAAGCCGCGCGGGCGCGTGAGCAGCTCCTTGCACGCCTCGGGCAGACCGATCTGATCGAACGACAGGAGCTTGCTCGGGATCAGGCGCAGCACGGCCGACAGGCGCCCGCGCTGGCGGAACACGCTGGCGCGGAAGCGGTTGCCCGTGGGATGCGCGATGCCGAAGTCGGTCGTGCCGACGTGCTCGATCTCGGCCCATTGCTTGTCGTTGCACAGCTGTCGCGCGAGCACCGCGACCGCCGCGTCGTCGAGCGTCTCCGCGCCCGGCAGCGAGACGAGATCCCCGTGGATGCGCACCACGGGCGGGCGCCCGGGGTTCAAGTGCAGGTCCGAGCCGCCGCGCTCGATCACCGCCGTCAGAAGGTCCATCGCTTGCACGTCGCTCTCCTTGGGGCGCCCTAGCGGCGCTCGTCGCCCACGCGCGTCACGCGCAGGATCTCCGTGACCGTGGTCGAACCCGCGAGCACCTTGCGCGCGCCGTCCGAAACGAGGGGCTTGAGCTTGCGCGAGGCGAGCGCCGCCGAGCGCACGTCCTCGAGGCTCGCGCCGCGGAACGTCAGGTCGCGCAAGACGTCGTCCATCTCCATGAGCTCGAAGATGCCGATGCGCCCGCGATAGCCGCCGCCCTCGCACTCGCGGCAGCCCTTCGCCGCCCGCAGGGTGCGGCCCTTGTAGAGCGCCGGGTCGAGCCCGAGCGCGCGCAGCTCCGCCTCGCTCGGCGCGTACTCCGTCGAGCACTTGCAGAGCTTGCGCACGAGCCGCTGCGCCATCACCGCCTGCACCGCCGCCGACACGAGGAACGGCTTGACGCCCATGTCGATCAAGCGCGTGAGCGCGCTCGGCGCGTCGTTGGTGTGCAAGGTCGAGAACACGAGGTGGCCCGTCAGCGAGGCTTGGATCGCGATCTCCGCGGTCTCCAAGTCGCGGATTTCGCCGACGAGGATGATGTTGGGCGCGGCGCGCAGCATCGCCTTGAGCACGCGGGCGAACGACAGCCCGATGCGCGGCGTGACCTGCACCTGATTGATGCCCTTGATGTGGTACTCGACCGGGTCCTCGGCCGTGATGATCTTCACGTCGGGCCGGTTGAGCTCGCCGAGCGCGGCGTAGAGCGTCGTCGTCTTGCCCGAGCCCGTCGGCCCGGTGACGAGCACGATGCCGTTGGGGCGCGCGATGACGCGCTTGAACCACTTGTAGTCGTCCTCGGCGAAGCCGAGCTCTTTGAGCCCGATCAAGTTGGCCGAACGGTCGAGCAAGCGCATGACGACGCTCTCGCCGTGGTTCGTCGGCAGGATCGAGCAGCGCACGTCGACGCTGCGTCCCTTGAGGTCGAGGCCGATGCGTCCGTCCTGCGGCTTGCGCTTCTCGGCGATGTCCATCGACGCCATGATCTTCAGGCGACTGATCAGCGGGCTCGAGAGGTGCGGCGGGTGCTCGGCGACCACGCGCAGCACGCCGTCGATGCGGTAGCGCACGCGCAGCGCCGTCGTGGTCGGCTCGACGTGGATGTCCGACGCGCGCATGTTGAGCGCGTCTTGGAACATGCGCGAGACGAGCCGGATGATCGGCGCGTCGTCGCCCTCGTCCCCTTGTCCGGGCTCGGCGCCCATCGAGCGCGCCACGCTCTCCTCGGGCGCGGCGCCGTAGTACTGCTCGAGCGCGCGACGCAGCGCGCCGGGGGCTGCCATGGCGCACGCGACCTCGCAGCCGAGCTGGAACTGCAGCTGGTCGACCACGATGCGCTTGAGCGGGTCGTCGATGGCGACGATCAGCTTGCCGCCCTTGTCGAGCACCGGCAGGATGCCCTGCGCGACCGCGAACTCCGCAGGGATGCGCGCGAGCACCTCGGGCGCGATCTTGCCCTTGGTCGGATCGACGAAGGGCAGGTTGTGCGCCTTGCCGAGGGCGCGGGCGACCGCGCTCTCGTCGGCGAAGCCCATGCGGACGATGACCTCGCCCAAGGCCTGACCGCCGCGCGCGGCGACCTGCGCCTCGCGCAGCTGCTCGCCCGTCAGCGCGCCTGCGGCGACGAGCAATTCCCCGAGATCCTGAGCCATGGGCGGCGGGAGTCTAGTCGTTCCCGCACACTTCGGGGACAGGGCGCCCTGCGATTCCTGTGCGATCTCGAACATGCAGCGCGGCCCGCCCCCCGCGCTCGGGAGACGGGCCGCGCTTGGTCCGTTGCTGCGAGTGCGGGATCCGCGCTCTCAGCCACCCTTGCCGCCGCCCACGGGCTGCGGCAGCGGCTGCGGCGCCGGCGGCGGGGTGCCCGCGACGCCCGGACGGCAGACGCCCGAGAACAGAACCGGAATCTCCGGCTTCTGCGGGTGGCCGGTCTTGATCATCATGCGGCCCTGGAACGAGCCGTCGACGGTGTCGGGCAGGCCGTTGAGCGTCAGCTCGACCGTGGCCGACTTCTTGTCGTCGCTGAGCTTGACCGAGTGGCTGAAGCTCGCGGCGTGCGGGAACTCGGGCTTCTGGTCGCTCGGGCCGACGAGGCGGATGTCGAGCGTGTCGGCGAAGGTGAAGTTCGGGTCGAAGACCGAGATCTTCAGCGTGCGCGGCACGACCTGACCGGGGCGGACGAGGCCGAAGGAGAGGTACTGGGGCTCGAACGAGATCAGGCCTTGGACCTTGGCCGTGACCATCACGGTCGCGCCGTAGGTCGTGGCGGTCGTGTGACCGTGGCCATCGTCCGCCGAGTGTCCGGCGATCGGCTCGTCGCTCTTGAGCTGGATCGGGTAGCCCGTGTTGCCCTCGCGCGCGCCCGGTCCGAGCGTGACGGTGACTTCCCAAATGCTCGCCTTGCCAGCGGCGTCGGGTTCCTTGGGCGCCATCGAGATCTTCATGCCGTCCGGCAGGGGGCGCTGCTCCATCGAGAGCAGGAAGTTGCCCGCCTTCTTGCCGGCGACGGTGAACTTGCGCTCGACGGTGTCGGCGGTCGAGAGCGTGCCGAGGTCGACCTGCGGCGGGGTGATCTGGAAGTAGGTGTCGACGCGCGCGGCGAGGCCGAGGGTCACGACCTGACGCGGATCGTTGCAGGTCACGTTGACCTTGCTCGACGCCTGCTGGTGCTTGCCCTGCGTGTTCAGCTCGGCGAGCAGCTCGATCTGCGCGCCCTTCGGCAGGGGATCGCCGAACTTGTAGACCTCGAGCGTGCCGTCTTCCTTGCGGACCTCGAGCTTGGCGACCGTGCAACCGCAGGTCGGCTTGGCGCTCTGGATCACGAGGGGCTCGGTGCCCGCGCTGCGCATCTTGAAGATGTGGCTGAGCTTCTCACCCTCGATCGCCGCACCGAAGTCGTGGTCCATCGCGTCCACTTCGAGACGCGCGGCCTGATTCGTGGCGGGCTTCTGGTCACCGCCGCCCTCCTGCGGACGCGGGGGCACAGGAGCGGGCAGCGGGGTCGGCGCCGGGGTCGGGGTCGGCGGCGTCTGGACTTGGAAGGCGAGTGCGCTCGCGGAGCAGAGCGCCGCGGCGAGGATCGAGGCGGAGAGGCGGGACAGAGTCATGTGCGATCGGTTCCGGTTGGTTTCGGGACGGGTCGGGATCGTACCCCGCGGAGCCCGCTGGGATCGACGGCCGGGTTTCGACTGCCCGGGGTCGGAGGCTCAAGGCGGTCGGACGGGGCCGTCCCAGTTCGGGCAAGCCCCCACGGTCCGGCGACGTGTACGAAGGCCGTGGCCTGAGTGATAGCGCGCGGGACCAACTTCCTCGCTCGGTCGCTAGGATCCCCCCCATGGCGGCCCAACTCCGGCACGTTCTCCTTGCCCTCGGCCTCGGCGCTTGCCCCCTCGCCGCCTGCCGCTGCCCCGACCCCGCGCAGCTCGTCGGCGCCCGCCGCGACACCCCGCGGGCCACCGTCGAGGCCTTCCAGAGCTACGTGTCCGCCGACCTCTACGAGTACGAGTACGGCTGCCTCTCGACGGGCTTCCGTCGCCGCGAGTCGCTCTCGCTCTTCACGTATTCCGTGTTCCGCGACCGGGAGCCGTGGTACGGCCTGATCTCCAACGCCAGCGTGAGCCGC